>JBAWWF010000234.1:0-2291 GCA_037146895.1 Alphaproteobacteria bacterium
AAGGGATTGCTGAACATAGGGCACAGCCTCGCAAGAAAATGGGATGACATGCTATTAACATCAATTCTGGATAAGCAACTCACCCACGCTTAGGCGTTGTCCCAAGCCTGGTAGACGCGCGATCTGTTGTATAAGCCGCCGGATCTCTGGACTTTTCATTGGTGATTATTCAGGAAAGAATTCCTGGTCCAGAATCTGCTCAAATGTGTAGGGGCATTCTTTTGGAAACTCTTTTTCCTCTATCCCTGTTTCTTTTTCAGCTCTTGTAATAGATATGTCATAAGCATCAACTACAATATCATCCAATATACTTTTGAGACTTGGATTGTGTTTAAGATGGAGTTTGGACTGCTTTCTTTGTTCCCTAATGGAAAACATCCAACTTTTGCTTCGGAGATTTGGTTGATATTGCCATTTGAGAAGATGAGTAATAACCACAGCTAAGCGGCTAATTAATTCGTGCATTTCACTGCGTCCCAAAGCCTCTATCTCCTCTAAGATATCATCAAAATCCAATTCATCCATGCGCTTCTCCCTTAAAAGGTGTGCGGTATGTATAGCCCAGCCGTAAACATCCTCGTTGTGCTTAGGATAATCGTGTCCCATGATATGCCCTTTATAATGTGCCTTCTTCGTTAAAATACTGGTTTTTGCTATATGTTGTCCAGTCCAGTTAGGTAAAGGGATTGCTGAACATAGGGCACAGCCTCGCAAGAAAATGGGATGACATGCTATAATAGCATAAATCATCCCATAAGCCGTGTAAGACCATACGTTATCTCAACAAATCAGAGTGGCGTTTCTAAATATTTATCCATTTAAAGACTAACCCGCTGTATGCTGCTGATTCGTCTTCCTAAGCTCCATCCTTAACCTCGGCGCTATTTTCAGCGGCAACAGGTGTGATCATAGCAGCCACAAACATTTCTCGGTCATCTGCAGTTTCCTCGGTATATCTCAACATGATTTTAGCTTTCAAAGCTTGTAAGTAGAGATTGCCTTCAAGAAGAGTCTCCAGTGATCCCAGACAAAATTCCGCCCTATATCTACAAAAATCTGCAGTTATATGCGGATTTTCCATGATACTCAATACTGCATCTTTCTGTACCTTAAGAAAGGATGCTTCTGTCATCACTGCACGATTCTCTGCGAGGAAGAACTTGGATAGCAATACCGAAAGTTTATCCACAAATTTTTCCCAGGGATAAAGATCAATTCCCTCACGGCGTGTCCTTGCCCTATCTTCAGGCTTGGCACTTATGGTAAACATTTCGTGAAGATCTAGCTCTCCTCTTGCTTCTTTTTGAACCCGCAGTTCCTTAATGGCATCTGCAATTTTAAGTGGATCAGCAGGTGCCCGCAGTTCCTTAATGGCATCTGCAATCCCTTTATCTAATGCCTCAAGAGCTGCATTGTCTTTTCTGCCAAATTGTCCCGCAAACTTAGCTTTTAAGACATTATAGCAAGACCGCCGCTCGAGAAGCCCTAGGTTTTTTGTCAGCGCTCCAAAACCCCTTAAAACATTTGCGGTTAGGGCCTCATTGCTTCTAAGAACATTCATCATAATGAGCTGGAATTGAGCATTCAGATGCGAGACACAGTAATTCAGCGCTATCACCACCAAGCCTCCCTGCTTGGTGCTTCGCTAAAGCTTGCTCTAAAAGGCGTATCGGAATTTTAGAGCCATCCTCTTCAGAAGCTGGCCTAAAGACGCTGGAAAAAGCAGCGGGATCCCTTGCATCAGCACCTACGGCTGGATTATTAATAATTCCAGCACAGAGCAAGCACAAAGGTATCACTTTTATCAATTTAAACATTTTATCGTCTCCTAAAGTTTTAACATGTTGTTGTTCAGCTTCCGGATCACATACATTAGACTTTTGTAAAAATCTAACTTGCACTATGAACGAGCATCCCTAGCGGCACTATCAAAGGGAATTTTATATTGCAATATTTTTCACAATTTTTTCACGTTTTTATTCTAGTTTGTAATTTTAGAGAAAGCATCCCACGGAATGCCCTTTATAATGTGCCTTCCCCGTTAAAATGCTGGTTTTTGCTATATGTTGTCCAGTTAGAAAGGACGATCATGCAACCAGATGAAAAGGCCTATTTCAGGAAAATGCTTCGCCAGGAATTGCAACGTCGGCAACTCCAGCAGGATCAATATGTATGGCAAAAACACGCTAGATCCAATCAATTGCCGCCGCCGGGGGATTGGCGCATTTGGTTAATTCTTGCCGGCCGCGGTTTTGGAAAGACACGCACTGGTGCTGAAACCCTGCGGTTAT
>JBAWWF010000235.1:0-2280 GCA_037146895.1 Alphaproteobacteria bacterium
TTGTAGCCGCCATCATCAAACGCAGTGAAGTAGCCCGTTACCTCAAGCATTTAGGTATAGAGCATGAACCCCCAGCCAGAGCTCCTCCTAAATATCAAGAGGAGCCATTTGAGTTTGGCTCCTCAGACGATCTCTACGAATGCATGTCCACCATAGATGACTGACGTCTATGGTTAAGGCGGAGCTTTGCTTAAAACCTAAGATAGGCTGGCCTAAACGAAGACAGGATTGCTACAAAATCTCAAAAGCAAGCAATTGCGTCATTCTTCCGCCTCAAAACGCAGCAAAATGGCGCAACTAAATGCGGATGCTGCAAATTAAAACAGGGCCGGAGTGAGGCGGAATAGATCAAAAAGAGGGTTGATTTTCCTACTCACCGACATCGGGAATGATCGTACCGATTAAACTAGCTAATCGGCCTAAGGATGAAACAGAAATTTGAGCCCGTGCGACAGATGTGCGATTCGCATACCACACTGAAATCTGATCCGTTCCAGAGGTCATTTTTTTGTAACGAGAGCCCGCCGATCCCTCTAGAGTTGAAGTATGAAAGGTTCCTGTGTTTATGGTTGTCCCTGTCGCACCGCCTTGCGCCGTTGCGCACTCTGAGGAAGTAGCGTAGAAGTCACCATTGCCACCCACGGAGTAGAAGGAGAACATGGTATCTGCGATAACAGGAGTAGGACTATTGTCTATCCATTGCGTCTGTACTTGCAATTGTTTGCAAGCCGTCGATAGTTGAGTAAAGTTATTACTTGGTGAAGGGCTTATAAATACAATTTTAACAACGGGAAGTGGTTCCATCGTTAGTGTGCCTGTAAAATCTGATAGACATCCGGCTGTGATTCCCGAACAGCTAGCAGTAACCGCACCTGTACCCACTGTGATTGGAGCAAAAACCGCAGTGGCTGAGGTAGTTGAGCTGACCTTGCCTGCATTTTGCTGCGCAGAACCGCAACCGAAAACTACTGCCGAAAACGGTACTAAAAGCTTCTTCATACGGCGTGTCCAAATATAAATTATAGTTGCTTCGTATCGTACTTGGACAAGCTTCATAAATCAATTCATTTTTCAAAACAACCCTGTGCAAACGGTGACACGTGCGGGAGTTTAAAAAACATATGGAAACAGAGATGCCTGAAGGCCCTGCATAGCTTTGAATAGGGCTTCTATTGATGCTACGTTGGTAGGCAAATCAACGCCCATTTTGATATATGCCATCTGATCCCGGCCCTGTTTCAATTTGCAGCATCTGGCTTTATTTGCAGCATTTTGCTGCGTTTTGAGACATAGAAATGCCGCAGTTGCTTGTTTTTAAAATTTTCTAGAAAGCTTTTCCGCATATAGGCCAGCATATCTTAGGTGTTAAGCAAAGCTCCGCAATGACCGCCATTGTCAGTCACCTATGGTGGACATGCATTCGTAGAGATCGTCTGTGGAGCCAAACTCAAAAGGCTCCTGTTGGTATCTAGGAGGAGCTCTCGCTGGGGGTTCATGCTCTATGCCTAAATGCTTGAGGTAACGGGCTACTTCACTGCGTTTGATGATGGCAGCTACAATAGACATCTCTCCCTTGCAATGCTGGCACTTAGTCAGCCAGGCGTATGCCCCGCGGCCATGCAAATGGGGTGGTATGTTGCAAAATCTATCGAGGCGGATTTAAAAAGTAAACCACGTACAACATTTCGCTATTTCGACAAAGGCAGCATGGCCATTATCGGGAAACGAAAAGTGGTCGCTGACCTCACAAAATTAACCAAAGTGTCTTGGATGAAAATGAGTGGAATCCCAGCTTGGTTTGCTTGGTTATTCGTACATATTCTATTTTTAGTCGGCTTTAGAAATCGCTTCATTGTTATGATTCAATGGGCATTTGCCTACTTTACGGCTCAAAGGCACTCGCGTTTGATCGTAAGTCGCTCCAAACCACAAAGTGAAACAAAATAGCCTGGCATGCTAGTCAAGAACTTTTTTAAAGAAGGCAATCAAATCACCCAAATCTGCTGTCATTTAAAACTTTGGCCACCGCGTCTCTGTTGATTGCAAATCAGTTAATTGAAAATGATTTCAGTGATATTCAAACAGTTTGTTAATGCTGCAAATTGAAACAGGGCCGGAGTGAGGCGGAAGATATCAAAAACGGGGTTGATTTTCCTACCAACACAACTGCTTTTGTGATAGTTTGACGCTAATACTTCTTCTGTCCTTCCTGTTGTGCCAAACGGCAAGTAGAAGCTGCATCTCATCTGGTAGATCACGTACTCCCCATGGCTCCTTACC
>JBAWWF010000236.1:0-2266 GCA_037146895.1 Alphaproteobacteria bacterium
GTCTTTACTGCCTCGGATCTTCAGAATCTTAAATACTTTTTGATGTCTTCGCCCAATCTTAAAACATTAGATTTAACTGGTAGCACATTGGGATTTGGGGATATTACACAAGGCATTGTTGAATTTGCCGAAAGTTTTGATCGTCAAAAAAACCCAACGACGCAATTTAACCCAACAATATTGTTATTGAAAGAGATAGAACTTGGAACAGACTTCAACAATCAGAATGATACTTATGCATTAGCAGCAGCACTACCACAAACTCAACTTCAGGTCCTTGACATATCATCCTATACATCTTCATACGGAAACTATCTCTATCCCGAATTGGCGACAGCCTTACCACAAACTCTTACAGAGCTTACAGTCTCAAAGTCTACATTCATGCCTGGAGCCACTCAAGCATTTGGGGAGCGTTGTAAGACTATGGCAAACCTGAGGAAGCTAGATCTAACGCAGGTTTCACAGTATGTTCCTGATTTTCCCATTGAGACCGCTCTAGCCGAAGCGTTTCAGAGCGGCATGTTTAGACCAACTCATCTTTACATAGACCTTGGAACCAATGAAACCGCTGCTGTTGCTTTTGCTGGGTCTCTACCGGATAGTATAGAAGTTCTTGTATTAGACGGAAGCTATCTCGAGACGCCTGGCAGCAGTGCTATCACCCAAGCATTGGGGCAGAGCATGCAATATATGCAGAATCTCCAGCACCTAAGCTTAGTGAATACCAAGCTCGGTTCTGCTAGCGATGGCGAGGGCCTTCGGGCGATAGGAGATGCCCTTATTGGCAAAGCCTCTCTGCAATTTGTAGATATCACACGCAATACGATCACCAGCGATCCAGCTGTTAATCCTGGGCTCCTGGCGTTCCTGAATGGAATCGCGGATTCATCTCATTCATGCATCCAGTTTAACAGCTGCCCCATACCAAGCAGTTCTTGGGAAGCGACAGGCGGCCAGCCAGGCGCATTGGATGCCGCTTATGCCCTGGGAAGGAAGCAGATTATTGAGCAATGTCAATCGGAAATTTGCTTTAGAGGAGGAGCTATCACCTCGATCCCCGCGTGCAACATAACAGGTAATTCTTCTTTGGCAACTTTTGCTGCTTACCGTATCCAGCCTATATCCGCTACTTTCGCGGTAAAAGAAACCTCATGGTTAGGTTCTGTTGCGAATAAATTTGATGGGTTATTAGATTCAATCGGATCGTATTTTCGACAAGCCATAGAGGGGGCTCCTTCATATTTTCCCAAGAACTCGGTCGTCCCTATATACGGTGCTCAAAATCCTTATTCTGCTGGTTATGAATCACTTATAAACAACACGGCACTGCCAATGATTGGAGGAACATTTACCCCATTAGCGTAATAGCGTTTATCTCGGGTTTCCTACGCAGCCTGAGCTGTTGAGGGTGCTGTTGCTCGTGAGATATTGGGATAAATACCTATTTTACGTTCTAATCTCTCGAAATAGTACGCACCGTACAGATAGACAGTGGTAACCGGCAAGGTTATACACCATAGTCCAAAATGTCCCCAATAACTTCCCAAATAAACCAGCCCGAAGGAAGTTATTACATACATCATCATTCGTGTTAATGCATATAAGAAGCTTGCATAGGTGAAGCGGCGTGCAATTGGCAAATGATAAAACAATACTGCCTCTGCTGGCATGCCATCTAGTGACGATATAAGAATTGCTGCTTGTAGCAAAAATATCTGTGTGGGACTGTTAAGAAACATAATAATAAATGGCATAAATAGCATTAATATAAAAGCTAAAGTACCGCGAAGTTTAATTATTTTGAGTGGGTGTATGTAAGCACTTGGTATAGTCCAACAAATATATGAAACCACCAAAATCATAGATAACAAAAAATTGTGCACTATAATATCGTTAGCGGAATATCCAAACTGGTCCCTAAGCGTAGGATTGAAATAAATATAGCTCAAATAAAATGTCAAAGGCCATCCGCAATAAATTAAAAAGAAGGATAACAGGGTTTTAGGTTTTGCAGGATCTCGCCAAACCGAAGGTTTTTGTTGGGTAGCTGTATTTGTTGCATTTTCCTGATTTTCTAATCTATGCAGCTCGGCAATTGATTGGCTCAGTTGCTTTCTTTTCATTTCTAGGAAATCAGGTGTTTCGCGAAGGCGGGTTCTCGCAACCGCGCCAATAAGAGCAACGACTGCACCAAGCCAAAAAGCAATCCTCCAGTTCAACAGAAAAGAGGTAACGGCAGTTGCAACCCCAAGAGCTACCATAC
>JBAWWF010000237.1:0-2261 GCA_037146895.1 Alphaproteobacteria bacterium
AGGTATGCTCCATCAGTTCGCGAGCAGGACCATGACGCTGTCGTATTGCCCAGCGAGAGTTCTTTGAGGCAGTGGATAGGAATAGGGCCTGAATATGCCCCTTTTGCGCGTGAGTCTGCACAAGCGATCTTTAATTCACGTCATCTACAGGGATTTTTTCGAGGACCAGATTTGTTAGATGCTTGGGATGAAGTGGATTTATTTAATCAATCGGGTGAGCGCTTTCGTGTGGACCGAATTGTAGAATTAACCGACCGATTGATTATTCTTGACTATAAATTGCACATACCTTCGCCGTCTGAACCAAGTTTTCTGAAGTATCGTGCGCAATTAAGCAATTATCGACAATTACTGGGTGGGTTAAGAGTCGATAAACCGATTCAGAGTTTTTTAGTTGATCGGTTCGGTGACGTCCAAGAGATAACGGAATAGTTTTTTAATATCTAGGAATTAAATGCAGAGTAATGAAATAAGTAATTAAATACTGATTCACAGCAAGTGATTTGGCGAGCGAGAGGGTGGAATGTTGAGGATTTGGCATCAAAACAGAAGTAGACGAGCCTTACCCCCGGCACTGCTGGGAGATGGGTTTGGCTGCTTCGTTCCCGACCTGACCAGATTACCAAGCCAACATGCGGGGAGGCCCGTCTTCCACTATTGTAACCCGATGATTGTTAGAATATGACTTATGTCTGATACTGCACTTTTTGATCATTTACCTATTCCTACCTCAGGTGGCCTAGCCTTGGCTCGTAAATGGCGCCCTAAAGACTTTAAAACTCTGGTAGGCCAAGATCATGTTGTAACAGCACTCAGCCATGCCTTAGACCAAAACCGCTTGCACCATGCTTGGTTATTTACTGGCACAAGGGGTGTTGGCAAGACCACGATTGCGCGAATTTTAGCTAAATCCCTCAACTGTACTGGGTTACCGGGTCATCCCATATCTGCGCCCACTTCGACCCCTTGTGGACAATGCGTAGCTTGTCAAGAAATTGATGCTGGCCGATTTGTAGATTATGTTGAGATGGATGCGGCTAGCAATCGGGGTATTGCTGATATGTTGTCTTTATTAGAAAAAGCCGTATATGGACCAACTAGTGGTCGCTACAAGGTGTTCATGATTGATGAAGTGCATATGCTGACCAATTTTGCATTTAATGCGATGCTAAAGACTTTGGAAGAACCGCCGGCGCACATGAAGTTTATTTTAGCGACGACGGATCCGCAAAAGATTCCAGTGACAGTTTTATCAAGATGTTTACAGTTTAATTTGAAGCAAATGCCATCTCCTTTAATCGTTTCGCACTTACAAAATATCCTAAAAGAGGAGGCTGTCTTTGCTGCGCAGAACGCCCTAAAGGTTATTGCCAAAGCTGCCCGGGGTTCAATGCGTGACGCTTTATCCTTAACTGATCAGGCAATCGCTTTTGCTAGTGGTCAGATTACTGAGGAGGCTGTTCGGCAGATGCTAGGCAGTTTAGATGACGCGTATTTAGTTCGGATCTTAGATGCCATCTACCACCGTAATGGTGAGGAATTATTAGCTGTTTCGCAAGAGATGGGTTTGATGAGCATGTCTTTTTCGATTGCCTTACAAGATTTAGCATCCATCTTACAAAAGATTGCCATGGCCCAAGTTATTCCGGGTTCGATTTTGCCCGAATGGCCTGAGGCCGAGGCAGTTGAGCGTTTAGCCGGCCAGTTCTCAAAAGAAGAGGTTCAGCTTTATTATCAAATTGCAATTACAAGTCGGGCTGACCTTGGCTTAGCTCCTGAGGAGGAGGTCGGTTTTATGATGTGTTTGTTGCGGATGCTGGCTTTTCAGATAGACGATGGCCAGCCCCCGGTGGGGCCTGTTGCCCGCCCACATTCCGGATCTAAGCCGCCCTCAGATCAGCCGTTGGTTCGTGGGGCAGAGCATATGCCAAGAGTAGTTAAGTCGGAAGAGCTTTTACCAAAACATCACTTAGATCAGAAGCAATCATCCACTGAATTGGGTGAACTACTCATAGAGCCTAAGGACTGGCAAGTTTTAGTAAAAAAATTACGATTAAAGGGTTTGGTAGAGCAAGCAGCTTTACAAACTGCATTAATTTCCTGGGTAGATCGTGGTCAGGTGATTCAGATCAAATTAAGTAGCAGTGTGCCGCAGATGGCCACGCCGGTGGTTTTACAAAAGCTTTCTGAAGCATTACAAGCTGAGCTCGGTAAAGCAGTTCATATTTTGTTAGAGGCGCAATCGCAGAACTTAGAGCATA
>JBAWWF010000238.1:0-2245 GCA_037146895.1 Alphaproteobacteria bacterium
CTAAAGGACTCACGATGTTCGTCCAAGAAAATCTAATCTCCGGCATGACAAGCATAAGACAATACCTAGCGGCCACTCATTTAAAAAACAATAGTTGGCTTGTTGAGACGCTTTGCCCCACGTGCAACGCAAGGTGTTGCGTTGACAATGATGACGCTGGCCGCGTGAGCCCACACCTTGAGATCGTCCTTGGAGTTGCCGGCATATGTGAACTGCCCCTCGCCAAAACGTTGACACAGTGCCTGTGCTTTCCTTTTGGCGCGTAGATTAATGATACCATCGCTGGCGAGAACTTCATCAAAAACACCCAGATGATCTGCTATGGCAAGCGCTACCCGCTGATCGGCGGCTGTGGCTAACACAATATAGCGTCCTCGCTGGCGCTCTTCGCGAATAAATGCGATGAGCTCGGGGTGATAGGTCAACTGAGCGGGATCAAGAAGCACATGCTGCCCCAGACGCTCTTTCAACCGCCCACGCCCACGCAGTAACCAACACATAAGATGGCCAATCCTCCACGGTGCTTGCTTTAGTAAAAGCATTGTAGCAGCCCAAGTCACATCTTCCTTAATGAGAGTGCCGTCGAGATCGATGCACAGGGCAGGGGACAATGATGTCATACACTTATTTCACTATAATTAACCCCCAGTGTTTCATGTTTTACATCTGTTGCGCCAGCTTTTTTGTAACTCCCCAGGTTCTCATCCTCGGACCTGTCCTCGGGCTTGACCAGTGGATTGACCCGAGGATCTAAGAAATGGTGATTGTGCCAGGAAACTCCTGGCGATGTTGTTGTCAACATCTCTCTTAACTATCAGGGTATGACGCGGAGTATGACACAGCCTGAGCAGCTGCAAGGGGTGGTTTCGCGGCTGCTGGAGGAGAGAGGGGTGTGTACGTAAATTCGTCATTGCCAAGTCGCATAGCGGTCGTGGCAATCCAGAAATGCTAAAAACTAAAATATAATTTAATACAATTTAAATATCATATTTAATGCTATTTAACATCATGTGTGATAAATATATGATTAAAATTTTCTTTAATTTTGCTTGCGGTTTTAGAGCTAAGCAGCTATAAATCGAAGAGTTACACCATGGTGGTGTAAGAGAGAAATACACACGCGGGCTTTGGTTCTTTGCTTGGCAGGGACCATCCGGTGGGCGGCGATGCTGCCCCATTTGAAGCTTGCGGAGGTACAACCGGAAAAGGAATTATTTATGGCACTACCAACGTTTTCAATGCGTCAGCTATTAGAAGCAGGCGTTCACTATGGTCACAGCACCCGTCGCTGGAATCCCAAAATGTCATCATACATTTTTGGCATACGTAACGGCGTTCATATTATCGATCTTGATCAAACCGTCCCTATGCTTTACCGCGCCATGGAAGCCATGCGTGATATTGTTGCTGGCGGTGGCCGCGTGTTGTTTGTGGGCACCAAGCCTCAGGCTTCTGATATTATTAAGGAAGCTGCGCAACGTTGCGGGCAACACTACATTAACCATCGTTGGTTGGGCGGTGCATTGACCAACTGGAAGACGGTTAATAACTCGATTAAGCGTCTAAAAGAAATGGATGAGAACGTCGCCAATGGCCTGCCTGGTATGACCAAAAAGGAAAGCCTTGGTTTGCAGCGGGAATTTGAGAAATTAGATCGTGCTATTGGTGGTATTCGTGGTATGGGCGGCATTCCTGATATGATTTTTGTCATTGACACTAATAAGGAGGCAATTGCGATTCAAGAAGCAAAGCGTCTGAATATTCCAGTCGCCGCTATTCTTGATACGAATTCCGACCCATCCGATGTTATGTATGCAATTCCAGGTAATGATGATGCAATGCGAGCTATTACTCTTTATTGTGATTTGATGGCTGGTGCTGTTCTCGACGGTCTACAGGCAGAAATGATTTCTTCGGGCGTTGATATCGGCGACTCTTTGGATCCAATGTCTTTGGAAGAAATTGTTGATGGTGAACCGGAAGCAGCGGCGCAAGAAGTGCCAGCTGAAGCGCAGGTAAAGGCTTCGGCACCGGCAAAGAAGGCGGAGCCAGCTAAAAAGGTGGTTCCGGTAAAAAAAGCTGAGCCGGCAAAGAAAGCATCTCCAAAGAAGGAATTGCCACAACAAGAAGAAGCAGTAGCAGAATAGTATTGAAATCATTAAGAAGGGGATAACTATTCAGATTATGAGGCAAATGCTAGCGAAATCGAGAACCGGAGCGGAGTGTATTCTTCATACATGAGCAC
>JBAWWF010000239.1:0-2231 GCA_037146895.1 Alphaproteobacteria bacterium
GCACATACCATGGAATTGATCGCGCAACTCGAACCACAACACGCAATCTTAACCCATATGACCCAAAACTTGGATTATGAGGCATTGCGCCAACGCTGCCCTGCAGGCGTTGAACCAGCCTACGACGGCATGGTTGTTGAGATCGAAAACTCCCCGGGCACATAATCGACATTTGTGAATTATGCGCCCAAATTTTCACTGATAAAACAGGGCACATAATTAACAAATGTCGACTATGCATTACTGACAGTAGCGAATTACAGTATTGACAAATCCTTATGCATATGGTTATGTATGCGTACAATCAATAAAATTTTTTATTTGTGGAGCTTTAGATGCTTGTACGTTTTGCGTTATTTTTGTCTTTTTTTATTATGTCGTCGTTTTTTGGTGGTGCACATGCAGCAGAAGATGAAAGTGGGGCTCAGCAAGGTTCTTCTGTAAGGTTTCAAGAGGAGAGAAACTCTCAAATCAATCTAAGCCCAGAAGAAATTGAACTTGAACTTGCCCCTCTCCCTCATTTTAAAGATGAACGCATGAATAATGTCGCTCCCAGTATTCGAAAACATATTGCGCGGCTAATCGCCTATGAACGTGATTCTTTAACTTTTTCACAGCATGTCCGACAAGAAGCTTATGGGGAAAATCCGCGCCCTTTGCATGAGATTACCGATCTTTTCTTGCGTGGCACCCAATTAAAAAGGATTGAACTCTGGCTTAAAACCTCCAGTGTCACGCACCCTGGTAATATCGATGCATTCTTTGATCAATATAAAAAGATGCTCTCATTGAGAGACAACCCGGCAGCGCTGGAGTGTTTTATACGCACTATGTTGGATATGGAGATAAGTTACTTGGAAATTCGTATATCGAATAACTGGGATGTGAATAATTATCCTATGACGTTTTCAGACACTATCAAAACGTATGGTTCCCTTGATAAGCGTGTTATCGAAGAAACAAACAATCGGTTTGCAGGTCATGTTTTAATCTTGCGCGATTTGTTTTCTCAGAAATACAGTGAAAAAACGCTGTTAGATAATCATATGAAATTTCTTAAAACCTATACAGAGCTTGCTGGTTTTATTAATAGGACAGAACATATCATAAAAGATGTTGATTCCTACATTGAACCACATGAAAAAGTCTTGGGTTTGTTACATGGAGCTCGCAAAGGTAATACCGCTAATTCCCTTGCTAAAAGATTCCTTGATCAAGGAACAAACCTTACTTTCATTTTTGAAACATCACAATCTCCAATAAAGGCAAATAAGCAAATTAAAGCATATAGGCAAAAACTTAATAATGATGAACATAAAAAAAACAAAAATATGGCGCAAACAATGGTCGATATGCAGCACAGGAAAATAAAATCGCTTAATGATGAAACAATAAAGCACGAGCGATTATTGCGTGATGAAAAGCGCCAATTATTGCGTGATGAAAAGCGCCAATTAGAGGCTAACAAACGTCAAGCGGCAGCCGCTTCTGCTGCGGTCGAGCCAGGAGTGATGGTAGGAACATCTGGCAGTGTCAAGGAGTCGGCACTCCAATCTGCGGATGAACCTACAAAATTAGAACAATCATCCGAACCTACACCCAAAGTAAAAGTGAAATCGCGCGGGATGCCTCAACCCGCAGGAGCTGCAGCGGCTGAAGAAAAAGGTGAAGAAGAAGTAGCCTCCTATACAGTCTATCGAGTTAATTCAAGAATATGGGATTTACATCAAAGTGTCATGGGGCCCTATCATGCAAAACTTAGCTGGGAAAAAGTTGAAAAACTAGCGCAATACTTTGGTGTTACAATCACAGGAGAAGATCATGGAGGGGATCATCGCGTACTTCATTATCAAGATTGTCTTGGTGTAAAAACATCCACAACGCTTGCTATTCGGGAGCACTATGGACGTGGAACTTTCAATGGAATCAGGAAATTTTTCATCGAGTGTCGTCTAGATAAAACGCATGTCGTAAGCGAGTGAATAAACAACCCCAACTCGGTATAAAAAAGAGATAAAAACAACCCTCCGTCATCCTCCGGCGAAGCACCGTAAGGTGCTAAGTCCGGAGGGTGACGCATGGGGATATTTCTTTGTTTTTGGCCTTTCTTAGGCAGAGTTGAGGTTAAATATGCACGGTTGTCGATTGTCTGCGCGATGAGCCCCATAAAGCCCACTCTCATTATGCACATACCATGGAATTGATCGCGCAACTCGAACCACAACACGCAA
>JBAWWF010000240.1:0-2229 GCA_037146895.1 Alphaproteobacteria bacterium
CAACAATTTCTCCTTACGATGTTCCTTCGGCTGTTAAAGAATTACAACGTACAGTTTCAAAATTAGGATTTGTCGGTTGGCTTGCTCATTCGAATTTTGGTGAAGGAAAATACCTTGATAATAAAGAATATTGGCCATTATTAGAGGCCGCTGAAGCTATGAGTATTCCAATTTATATTCATCCTACCACTCCGCTATCAAAAGAATACGGGAAATTTGGATTTGCGTTAGCAGGTCCTCCTCTAGGATTTCAATTTGATGTAGCGCTTTGTCTTATGCGCATGATTTACGCAGGAGTTTTTGAGCAATTTCCTAAGTTAAACATCATTATTGGGCATCTAGGAGAAACTCTGCCTATGTTAATGCCAGATAGAATAGACTGGGCTTATGCAAATCCAAATGTTAGTCATGTCCAAGGCTTTATCAATCAGCGACCTGCTATTACAAAAACACCATCACAAGTTATATTAGAAAATGTTTATATGACCACGAGCGGAAGATTTTCAAAAGAAGCACTTCTTTTTGTGTTGCAAATTATGGGTAGTGACCATGTTTTACTTGCTACTGATTATCCATACGAGAATCTAGAACAATCCATGAATTTTATTAGGGGATGTGATCTACCTGATGACACGTTACAAAAAATTTGTTATGGCAATTCAGAAAAGTTAGGTATTAAACTTTAATTATTTGGCAAAAATGTAAACTTAAAGGATTTTATTATTCTTAATAGAGAAGATTATCAATTTTTGCATTAGATTATTGGTTTGTCACAGGAATGAACTGACAAAATCATAACCATTTACCGGCATAAAATATTCCCAATGAATTGATTAATTCATTTGGGGAAAACTCACCGCCAGCCTTAATACTACTAGCATAAGCTGCAGCTTTTTCTGGAACTTTAAATTTGGAAAACGCAGTATTAGCAGCTTTAAATAAATCGCTACCAACTTGTCCCTCAATTAGATCCATCCATTTATCTTTTAACTCGTAAAGAGCTTTAGAATAACGCGGATCTTTTTGACTCATTTTATAGGCTTCTGTACTTAGATCACTTAAATTACGTTGCCAGTTATCTGGAGTCAACCATTTACCTTTAGAAGCCTCTCCTAGCAAACGTTCAATGTCGTTTTTAAACAATTCTGCAGTGTCCTTACCGAGATACTTATCACTATAAGTATCAGTTAAAGATCTTAAATCGTCCTGTACATTTTTAGTCAAACGTAAATTAGAAAAGTTTCCTAATGAATTGGTGTACGCATCAGAAATTGCTTTTTGACCTAAAAGCATAGCTGCATCACCGGTGGTGCCTTCGGGTATCTGAATACCCAATGGTTTTAACGCATAGTTAACTGCTGGAATGTGTACATCGGATTCAGTAGCTTTTAACGCCGCAGTTTGACCAGCTTGCCCTGTTTGGAGTTTACGTTCTGCAGCAATCTTAGCATCTTGTAACGCACGATTTTCAGCAGTTTTAAATTGGTCTAAAGAAGAACCTAAAATGTTTTCAGCTGTTTTTTGACGCTGTAAAATAGGTTCAACTTTGCTTTTTAACGCACCGTGTAAAGACTCAGCACCTTGTTGGATTTTTTGAGCCACACCAGAGAACGGAAGATCACTAAGCAAGTTTTCAAAAGTTTGCATTTTGCCACCCAACAACTGACCAATGGTGGTGTCTTTTAATATTTGTTCTTTGGAGTAACCCAAGTCTTTAAGTTCGTTGTAACGTTTCAAAACTGGAGCAGCTACATGCCCTAAAACAGACGCAACTGCTTGACCACCAAGACCAAATAAACCGCCTTTACCTGCTTCCGATAATACATCGTATTGGGATCCAGTTGAACCAGCAGCACCTAAACCCATACCACCCAAAATAGCTTGAGCTGATGGGCTTTCTTTAATGCCTTTAACCATGGCAGCACCACCTGGTAATGCTTCAACCATTGGAGCAAGTTTGGATGCGCCTTTTAATGCAGCACCGCCCAACACCATTTCACCACCGAGATTAGCCAATCCAGGGCGCATGCCGGTGTAGCCAGAAGATTCAACGAGGTTCTTAGCGCCTTCTTCGGCAGCACCAACAGCTTGTGCTGGCTCTTCTATACCGGCCATACGCATTAAGTTTGCAGGGATGCGAGCAATACCAGTAGCCATACGCACTGGTGCAGCCATTCTAGCTGCAGCAGCCGGAGGAATCTCTTTACCGAACTCAGTAATGGCTTCAGG
>JBAWWF010000241.1:0-2226 GCA_037146895.1 Alphaproteobacteria bacterium
CGCCTTCAATTTTGTGAAGTAAGGCATGTATCCAGCAGGCGATTGCATCGTTGTAATCTTGAACAATCCGATGAGACGCATCCCATTCGCCAACTCGAGCTAGTTTAACGGCTTTGATTAATAGATTTTTTAAGTCAATATTCATCTTCTCAATATCTTAAAGTCAAAAAAGCCCGGTATGCATGTTGCAGACTGGGCTTGATTTTATATGCTTTAATTAAGCGCTGAAGTTTGCAGAAGCAAAGTCCCAGTTAGCTAATGAAGCTAAAAATACTTCAACAAATTTCGCACGCGCATTGCGATAGTCGATGTAATAAGCATGTTCCCACACGTCAATCGTTAAAAGTGCTGTGTCGCCAGTAGTGAGTGGTGTGCCAGCAGCGCCCATGTTCACGATATCTACCGAGCCATCCGCTTTCTTCACTAACCATGTCCAGCCAGAGCCGAAGTTGCCAACTGCAGAAGCTTGGAATGCTTTTTTGAATTCATCAAATGAACCCCATTTTGCATTGATCGCATCAGCTAACGCGCCCGTTGGCGAGCCGCCGCCATTAGGTTTCATGCTGCTCCAGAAGAATGTGTGGTTCCAGATTTGTGCTGAGTTGTTATAGATGCCAGCTGAAGACTTTTTGATAATTTCTTCAAGGGTATTATTTTCAAACTCTGTACCTTTAATAAGGTTGTTGAGATTAGTCACATAAGTTTGGTGATGCTTTCCATAATGAAACTCGAATGTTTCTTCTGAAATGTGTGGTGCTAACGCATTTTTAGCATAAGGCAATGCTGGTAATTGGTGTTCCATGAAAATCCTTTAAAAAGTGATGACTGAAAAATTTGAGGATTGATTTTGCCACATTAGTGACAGATAAAAAACAATGCTCTCTTTGTGGATAAAATGATTAAGACTTTTTAGCCCTAGGATGAGCTTGATCGTAAACTTTTGAGAGATGCTGAAAGTCTAGGTGTGTGTAGACTTGGGTTGTGCTGATGTTGGCGTGACCAAGCATTTCTTGAACTGCTCGCAAATCGCCACTCGATTGTAGTACGTGCGTGGCAAAACTGTGGCGCAACATGTGTGGATGTACATCACTATTGATGCCTTGCATAATCGCCCATTCTTTTAGGCGGTATTGAACAGCGCGGGGCGTAATGCGGTTACCTTGTTTGGTGATGAATGAAGCTAAGCTTTCACGTGTCGAATACGATCGCATTTATCATTGGAGGCATGCTCATAGGTCACCTATTGGTGCAAAATACCAAGAGAAATGCCACACATGTGAGGCGAGTAAGCACAAATCTGTCTATAAAAGAAACGCGTTTTTCCAGGGGACAACGGTATCAACGAATCAACCTTATTGGCGTTTGTATAGCGATGCTTATGGTGGCCAGCGATTGATGGGAACGGAGTCCTACGAAGGCGGGATTGGTGGATTTGTATTCGCTTGTCCTGTTTCTGGCACGATTAAAGCTAAACTATATGCATCTTTGGAACAGTATCCTGCTGTATTATACCAAGTACTACTAGAGATAGAAAGTGAAGGTTATGTCACTCGCGAAATCTATTGCGATACTGCAGCAGTAAATCTATCTCAAGCAGTTGAGGAAGTTGCGGAAATGTTTAAGGTAAGAATCATACCTATATCAGGTGGTACACCTCAAGAGCTTGCTTATGCTGAGTCTGCTGTGAGGACGCTTGGCCAGATGTCCAGATCAATGATGCTCGGTGCACCTCATTTGCCTACATGGGTTTGGGGGATGGCGGATCTCAATGCAGCGTGGATTCATCGGTCGATGCCTCAAAAGGCCAAAGACTATAAATCGCCCTATGAAATTACTACTGGACGTTTACCTGACGACGATATTCTTTTCATTAGGGTCTTCGGCTGTCCATGCCAATACGAACCAGCCTATGCGGTGGAACACAAGCGATCTGCTAAAACAGAGTGGGGGTGGTTTGTAGGGGTCCAATGGCCCATGGTGCTAATACTCAGACCTTCTGACAATAAGGTCCTTTCGATATCTCGAAAGAAAGTGTACTGCCATGAATTGATGTATGCCAAATTTGATCCTAACGTGCAGCAGAGGCCGCAGATCGACTTTAGAGATTTTACTTTAAACGAAAATGAGGTGGATCAAGCTATTCAGTCATCAATTGCACTAGATAAAGAAATGAGTTTATCTAATGATGAGTTTAAAATACCTGAACACGTTTTGAGTGTGAAGATG
>JBAWWF010000242.1:0-2217 GCA_037146895.1 Alphaproteobacteria bacterium
ACTGGCTCTTTGCACGTAAAGTCGGCGGACAATTTTGGTTGCGCTTTGATGACACGGATTTGGTGCGCTCAGAGGCCAGATACGCTACCGCCATTGAGGCTGATCTAGCATGGCTCGGCTTGAATCATGATTCTTCTTTCCGGCAAAGTGATCGCTTAGACCGCTATGGAGAAGTGAAAGAGCAGCTCATTAAAGACGGCCGCTTGTACCCTTGCTTTGAAACACCTGAAGAGCTTGACTTCAAAAGGAAACGCCAGGTTGCCCGTGGCGAACCGCCTCTATATGACCGTGCAGCACTTAAGTTGACAGATGCCGAGAAGCAAGCGTTTGCGCAAGAAGGGCGCATCCCTCACTGGCGCTTTCTCCTTAAAGACCAAACCATCGCCTGGGATGACATGGTGCGTGGACCAGTGAGCTACCAGAGCAACCACCTGGGTGATCCCGTGCTGGTGCGCGGTGATCGGACTTACCTATATACATTCACTTCGGTCGTTGATGATTTAGACTTTGCTATCACTCACATCGTTCGTGGTGAACACCACGTGACCAACACCGCGACGCAGCTACAGATTTTTGAGGCGTTGCAAAAGCAACCAACGACGATACAGTTTGCCCACACTTCTCTCTTGGTCGATGCCACGGGTCATGGCCTTTCTAAGCGCATTGGCAGCCTTAGCCTACAATCGCTGCGAGAGGACGGTGTTGAAGCGATGTCCGTCAACAGCTTCCTTGCGCGCCTTGGCACATCTCTTCCCATAGAACCTCGAGCAACTTTGCAAGAGCTGGTCGATGATTTTGATTTATCGACTTTTAGTCGTACACCGCCGCGGTTTGATATTAAAGAACTGATGTCGCTAAATCGCAAGCTTCTGCAACTGCTCCCATACGAGACCGTAGAGAATCGCCTCAAAGATCTAGGCGCAGACCTTATCACCGCGCCCGTATGGTCTCTCATTCGCAATAACTTGGATACGCTGAAAGATGCCCTGAACTGGCAAGATATTTGCTTTTCTACCATTAGCCCGCAACCACATGATCAAGACTTTATGAGCCTTGCGCAAAGCTGCTTACCGCCAGAGCCGTGGTCTGAGGATACCTGGAAGCAATGGACAGAATCACTGAAGGAACTATCCGGACGCAAAGGCAAAGAGCTTTACGCACCCTTGCGCTTAAGCCTGACGGGTCTGCCGTACGGTCCTGAAATGAAGGATTTACTTCTGATCATTGGCCGCGCTAGGGTCTGCCAACGCCTTGGAGCCTGAACCAAAACCAATCTAGTAGTCAGGGAATAACAAATATGAGATAGCACCTCACTTTTAAGCCTTTTTTATCCAGAACTGAGGTTGTTAGTTTCATTAAGTTGCTGGCAAAGTCACTCTTGCATAATCTGCCCCATTACATTATATCTATATTGTATCGTTTACAGGAATTATTAAAAATGTTTATATTTCGGGCTTTCATTGTCTTGATTCTATCATGGGTAATTAGTGCAGATGGGTTTGCTGCAACCACAGGAAAGCCCGGCGGTATTGTTGTCCTGGAAGGTTTAAAAGAGACATTTAAGAATGCGGTAGAGGATTATGGTCTACAGCAAGTCATAGCTGAGAAAGCACTGCGCGCCATCATTACTCTAAAAAAACCGGGGTCTATACGTACAGCTGCTAAAGCAGCTCCCCAGTCATCACAAGTTTTTAAACTTATGAAAAATCGCACTGCCAACTCTTATGAGAAAACACTTTATATGGAATGGTTTATGTTGGCGTCGCTGGCAGATGTTAATATAGGAAAAATTTTAGATGAAGGAAGACAGGCTGCAACTGGGGACGCTATTTACACCAAGCATATGCGGGCATGTTATAAGCTTTCTGGACTTATAAATGGCGTTAATAGGGGCGACATACAGCCGGTTTCCGGAATAATGACTCCACCAGACGGAGGGATCTATGACGTAGTAAGTATTGGTCCAAAGTACTCTTATTTCGACAATGATTTAGATCCAGGAATTGTTGGTCAGGGGTATGATGTTGTTGCCGCTCAGCAAGGTGCCAAAAATTGTAAAACAGGGTTCCTTAAGTTTTTCGATAACGTGAAAGCAGATTTTTACCTCAATAGAGTTTTTCAAAAGTCTCCTATCTGCATTTTGGGAGGCGTTAACTACAGGCCATCTTATTTTTCTCCCTCGAAAAAGGCAGGATTTCCTCCAGCTGATGCTGGAAC
>JBAWWF010000243.1:0-2212 GCA_037146895.1 Alphaproteobacteria bacterium
CCGAGGGTTTCGCGGTGGTTCAAAAAATCAATCAGTCTTCAGCGGGAATTGCTGCTTAATTATTGACGGGTGCCATCCAAGGTGTATATTTGGTTTGTGAATGGGGTTGATCATAAGCAGGCCTTATTTAGGTAAACTTCTCAAAAAGTGAGGGGCATTGAGGTAATTTAAATTGGAGTCTTATAAAAATGAGAAAATATTTTAAAAAACACGCTCATCTAATGGCAATTAATCTAATGGCAATTCTTTTTATAGATGGTTCATTTGCTATGAACAATGAATATTTAGAATTTAAAGAAGCTGGAGAGTCCTGTTTTTATCAACAAGATCCCGTGCCTGCACAAGATGATCCTTATCAATCTCAACCTTTGGCAATTTCACAGAATTTGTTGGGGAATACTTTTCCTAAAGACGAGGAGAAAATAGCTTTCTATAAAGATGGCCTTGTGGATATGGAGAGGAATCCTCGCCGGGTTAATATGCAAAAAATAGGAAATTTTGTAATCGACTATAAGTTTAGTTTAGGATATGGAGATAAGGGCTATGTCAAATTATCTCAACATGTGGATACTCGAATTTTTGTCGCAGTTAAAATAGTTAATACTAAAGCCCCTGAGGATTATCCGGATGTACTTTCACTTAAAAAACTAAAAAGACTTTATGGTCTTTTTAGAGCCCCTGATCCTAAGGGTATGGAGAAAATATTTATTTTCATGCCTCTTGCGAACGGAATTTCAAGCCATGTTTTAGGTCAGGGGGATAGCGAATTTCCTGTAAAGGCAACTGTTGAACATGGTTTACTAAAAATCGATAAATTAGAAGTTGCTTTAAATCTTGTGAATAGCTTTATTAAAGAAGTGGAGTACTTTGCTAAATCAGGCTATTTCCAAGCAGATCAGGGTACATCACATGTTTATGCCTGCAATGATTTTCAAGACGTTTGTATTGTCGACTATGATGGTAGACAAAGTGAAGGACCTATTAACGAATCTGAATGGGATGTTAGAGGTTTCCGATTTAACATAATTAATCTTCTTGGGATACACGAACAAGGGGTGTTTGGTGATTGGAATCTTTTACCTGCTAAGAAGATTTCCAAACTTAAAGGCCCAAAGCATATCATAAAATTTCTTAAAGCTATTGATAACAATAACAAAGGGTCTTATTCATTACAGCAATTAAAATTGGATTTTAAAGCTTTAAAACTGGCCTGCGAGAAACAGTAGTCAAATCTGAAAGGGATATAAACGGAAGCATTTCTAATTGTGCTCTGACATCAATTTCTAGGAAAAGCCCCTGATGTATACCCTATAATTAAAATTATGGTTATCCACACAGGGTGGGAGCGATATTGGGGAGTGCCTGAAAAATATCGCAATAACCTTGTATTTCCCAGTGTTTCAGCAGAAGCCGCATTAGCTTTACAGATGCGTCAAATTGTGGGCCTTGGGATTGACACTCTCTCCCCTGATCTTCCTGAAGATGGCTTTCCCGTTCATCAACTAATCCTAGGGGCAGGTAAGTATATCGTTGAAAATATTGCCAATGCTTCTAAATTACCACCTATGGGCGCATACATCTTAGCTTTTCCCATGAAAATCCAAGGGGGCACAGAAGCCCCCATACGACTCGTGGGAGCAATCATATGCTCCTAGACACCGGACAGTAACGAAATTAAAAGCACCGAAGATACATGGTGGTCAGGGTTAAATAAATTATAGGCTGTTTATAATAGTTTCCGTGTACAGTACTATGAAGGTTATGGAAAAAGATACTTTTTTTGGTTTTGAATCTGTGTCGTCTGCGGAAAAAGTGCGCCGTGTGGCCGGAGTTTTTCAAAGCGTTGCTGGGCGTTATGACGTTATGAATGACGTTATGAGCTTAGGGGTTCATCGCTATTGGAAAGCAAAGTTACTCGATCGCTTAAAGCTTTTCCCACAGGCACGGATCATCGATGTAGCCGGAGGAACAGGCGATCTCGCCATCTCCATGCAAAAAACCTATCCGCACCTCGATTTACAAGTGCTTGTGTGTGACTTGACTCCAGCAATGGTCGAGATTGGCCGCGACAAGTCTATCAATGATGGCCTTATCCATGGTATTCAATGGGTCTGTGGTAAAGCAGAAAGCCTGCCTTTCCCCGATGCGTCGGTGGACCTCTACACTATTGCATTTGGCCTGCGCAATGTGGGAGATATAGCACAAAGCCTAG
>JBAWWF010000244.1:0-2203 GCA_037146895.1 Alphaproteobacteria bacterium
AACCTTGCGAACAAGGAAGGCCTGCCTGCCGACCCGTTCCGCACCGATAGCTGGAAGTAAACCCTACGGGTTTCGCTGAATGTTTCCGCCCACCCGGCTGCCGGGTGGGCGGTTTAATGGCGTAGGGTTCATTTTATGATTGGTTAACCACGAAAAAGGGGATTCCAACAAAGCTGTTTCTAGAGGAATCATCGAGCATAAAAATCTAAATTTCCATTTTATCAAACTAAAAGTCCGCTCGATTTTTATTTCCAAAGGCATTTTTCACATCAGGATTTTTAAGGTGCAGCAAGGCGATTATTCCACACGGCAATCCCAACACAATACAAAATGGAAATAAGAGTAACATGGACAAAACGGATCCTGTGTAGACAAGATAAAAGTCTTGCATCTTGTACAGCTTATATCCAGCATAAACAACAAACGCGCTTTGAGCAAGACTAATTAAGGAAAACAATAAAAGAGCAGGGGCGGAGGATTCGTACGATAATTGTTGCAAAGCACCAATCAAAAGGAAAAACGATAACAAAAAATATACAGATCCTGAAGTTATTAGTCCTACAACTGAAGTGATTGATTTTGGATTCCTTCCAGAGTCTTGTTTTAGATATTTCGCCAATGCATCAATTATTACAGAAAAATTATTTGGGCGCAATTTGGGATCTTCATTTAGGCATCGCTCAAGTAAGTCGGCAATATCTTCTGGAATGTTTTTCCAGTGTGTGCGAAGCGGTTGAGTTGTTTTAAACAAGGTGTAGCAGCACATCTTGGCCCAACCAAATGCATCTGAATATTTGCCGACTTTTTCAGACCGTCGCCCAATTTGTTCAGGTGCTGCATAGTCTATGGTTCCAGTAATGCTGTTGTCAACTAGGTTGCCACTCATGGTTGAACCTGTTTTGAGTTGAGCAACTGTGCTTACATCACTAACCTTTTGCTGCATTGCTAGGCCAAAATCGATCAGTTTTACTGCCCATTGCGGGCCATTTTCGTTCGGGTTTTCCTTGCGAACCAAGAGATTGTGCGGTTTAACATCTCGATGAAGCACGCCTTTTAAATGCGCTGCTTGCAAACCTTTGGCGGCCTGTTGCATAATGTGAAGAGCATCATCGAATGGAAGGGCACCTTGCTTTTCGATAACATCAAAAAGATCAGTTCCATCGAAAAATTCCATAACAATATACGGGCGTTCCTTGGATTTTTGATCCATGAAACCGCAGTCATAAATCTTTATTATAGATGGGCTGTCTAGTTGCCTAACAATACGAGCTTCGTCGAGTACTCGATCAGGATCTCCACCTAGTTTTTCCAGCATGAGTGATTTTACGGCCAACTTCGATTTCATTTCGCGGTGTTCGCAAAGGAAAACAACACCAAAACCACCAGCCCCAAGAATTCTTTTAATATCATATTTTGATAAAGGAATTGGTTCAAAGCGCTTGCGGTCAAATTTTACTGCCTGCATGAGTTCCAAAATAGCTTGGTCAAATTCTTTCTTCTCCAGAAGTGTCATATAAGCGTTATAATGTTCTTCAGCCTTTTTGGCACTGTCGGTTTCTAGACCTGCTGCATCCCTGAAATTCTTCACGGCTTCGTCATAATTCCCAATGCTGCTATAAACTTTTGCCACAGTGCTCACTATTTGCGAGTTGAAATTATTTCCAGCCTTAATTGCTTCGAATTGCTTTAGAATGCTGATGGCTTCAGTTGTTTTTCTACTATCCCTAGACATTGACGCACCATCACCGATGCGCATAGGCCTGTTAGCAGTATCAGATTTTTCAAAAAATCGGTATAATTTTTCCTTTAAATCAGCAATCTCACTGCGCATGGCTTTAATATCAGCGCTCGAATCAGATGTAACAGACAGAATCTTCATCGCGACTGCGGCAGTCTCGGTTAACAGCTTTTTTAATTCTTCACCTTGTGTCATAAGCTGGTCAATATCAGCCAATGCTTTTTCCTGCTGGACATCGATGGTAACAAGTCGGTTGCTATTGAGTCCATTTGTAAGTGCAGGATCTTGCTCTAACCGGCAGCGGAAGTAGTAGCGAACCGCAATTAAAATGATTGGTTTTTGTCCAGTTGGTTTCGCACCGGCTATCGCGCAAAGGTTTTCGTAACCCATAACTTTTAGCTTGTTGGTTAACTGATTAACCATGTCCTCATCAAATTTTGCTATTTTTTCGGGTGCTTCGAATTT
>JBAWWF010000245.1:0-2200 GCA_037146895.1 Alphaproteobacteria bacterium
ATAGAGGGCTTGCCGGAATTGTTCGCGCTTAGCATCACCACTTTCAAGCAAACGACGCTTCAGCCTTATCTCCGGACTAGCTGTGTTAAAAAGCTTACACGTTGCATTTGGATAAATAACCGTTCCAATATCGCGCCCATCCAAGATAGCCCCCTTATACGGCAAAGACACATTGTTACCAAAGTCTCGCTGCATTTGCGTCAACAACGCACGCACTTCCCCAATAACCGCAATGCGTGAGGCAACCGCAGCTACCTCTTCGCCGCGCAGGGCATCTCCCTTACCCATTGCCTGTTGTACCGTTAGCGATGCTGCTAAAGCGATAATAGCAGACTCATCCTCCGTATCCACAGAACGCTCAAGAGCTTCATGCGCCAACGCTCGATATAAAATACCTGTATCCAAATAGGTAAAACCAAAATGGCCGGCTAAATAAACCGCAATGGTTCCCTTCCCTGCTCCTGCGGGTCCGTCAATGGCAATGATCATAAATTCTTATTTTCCAACGCTTTAAACATCCTATTATATACTCGAGTCACATTTTTAATCGCACCGCTTCAGTATTATCTTTTTGACAAAAACATATAAGTATGGCAAGGGAAATATAACATATCTATATATTATATATCGATAAGCTTTAACGAGGAAGGATACGAACTGTGATTAAACTTGAATGGGGCACAAAAAGATTATGCCAAAGTTGTACAGCACGCTTCTATGATATGTGCCGTACGCCTATTGTTTGCCCAAAATGCGGAGAAACTTTTGAACTACAAACACCATCCCGCTCCAGGAAAAGCCGTGCAGCTGCCGCCGAAGAAAAGCTTACTGCTACACCTCTTGATATTTTAGATGTCGATATTGCGCTTCCCGAAGATATCGATCCAGAGCTTGTCGCAGACGATGATCTATTGGCTGATGCGGAAGACATCGAAGATATGGATGATATACCATCTTTGAATGATGCGTCAGACGAACACTGATGCCTTCAATATTCAGTCTGCGCTATGACGATCTCAAGCAAACTCTCACGGAATGGGGAATTCAACCTTTTCGCGTTGATCAGGTTTGGCACTGGCTCTATCAACGAGGTGCCCGTTCTTTCGCCGATATACGCAATGTTCCGCAATCGGTAAGGGATAAACTGGCCGAGAACTTTACCATGTCTAGGCTCGAAGTGAGCACAGCACAAGCATCTCTCGATGGCACCCAGAAGTGGCTCCTCAAGCTCCATGATGCCCAAGAAGTTGAGACAGTCCATATCCCTGAAGTTGAGCGGGGGACGCTGTGCATCTCCTCACAGGTAGGCTGCACCTTAAGCTGTAGTTTTTGTCATACGGGAACGCAACCCCTGGTGCGCAACCTAACGGTGGAGGAGATTGTTGGCCAAGTGCTTATCGCCCGCGATGTTTTTGGAGAATGGCCGCCCCCGCCAGGGAAACGGCATATCTCCAACGTGGTGCTGATGGGCATGGGCGAGCCGCTCTATAATTATGAGAACGTTGCCAAAGCACTCAAGATTATCATGGATCATCGTGGTTTAGGGCTGTCGCGCCGCAAGATCACGCTCTCAACATCTGGCATTGTGCCGATGATGGAACGCTGCGGTGAAGAGTTGGGAGTATGCCTTGCGGTTTCCTTGCATGCTGTGCGGGACGACTTGCGGGATGAGCTTGTTCCGATTAATAAAAAATACCCGATTGCCTCGCTACTGCAAGCCTGCCGTGACTACCCTGGTCTGAAAAATGCCCAGCGCATCACCTTTGAATATGTGATGCTCAAAGGCATCAATGACTCGTTGGCCGACGCCAAGGAGTTGGTGCGCCTGATCCGCGGTATTCCGGCTAAAATCAACTTGATTCCATTTAACCCATGGCCTGGTAGCCAATACGAGTGCTCTTCTCCACAAGCAATTAGCCAATTTGCCGAGATCGTCTATAAGGCCGGCTATCCGTCGCCAGTGCGAACCCCACGCGGACGCGACATCCTCGCCGCTTGCGGTCAGTTGAAATCAGCCAGTGAGCGCGTCAGCAAAAGCCGCCGCACTCCCGCTGATCAAGAACAATTGCCTGCGGCTTAGGAGTTACAAATAGTTGAGTCTCAATAAAATAATCCTGATAGGTGTTATTGCCTATTTTTTATTCATATTATGCTATAATAATCCCGAACGAGATGATTTGATGCTTTTGCCAGCTCGTAA
>JBAWWF010000246.1:0-2194 GCA_037146895.1 Alphaproteobacteria bacterium
AATAGTGTTGGCATGGCGTTGGCTGAACAGCTGCTAGCAGCACATTTCGGCAAAGAACTCGTTGATCACTATACCTATGTCATCGCCAGCGATGGTGATTTGATGGAGGGCATCTCCCATGAAGCGATTTCGTTTGCCGGACATTTGCGTTTACGTAAGCTCATTGTCTTGTTTGATGACAACGATATTTCCATCGATGGGGCAACCTCCTTATCGGTTTCTGACAATCAGCTAGCGCGCTTTGTGGCCTCCGGTTGGGCGGTCCAAGCAATTGACGGCCATGATGAAGCAGCTATTATTGCCGCAATAAATCAAGCCAAACTAAACGACCGCCCCAGCCTCATCGCGTGTCGCACTGTCATAGGCTATGGATCACCCCATAAAGGCGGCACTGCTGCTGCCCATGGAGCACCACTGGGACCTGAAGAGATTGCGTTAGCGCGCGAACACTTTCAGTGGCCGCACCCGCCTTTCGAGATCCCCGACGGGGTTTTGGCAGCTTGGCGACAATTGGGGAGCTCATCAGAGCGGTTGTCTTGGGAAAAACGTCTTGATCAGGCCCCTAAACGAGATGATTTTAAATCCCGCATTGCTGGTGAATTGCCGCAAGGCTGGCAAGAAGAGCTGGCGGCTTTAAAAGAGCAATTTATCGAGGAGCAACCAACACAAGCTACCAGACTTTTGTCACAGAGGGTGCTGGAGACGCTAGTGCCACACATACCAGCTCTTATGGGCGGTTCAGCAGATCTCACGGGTTCCAACAACACGAAGGTCAAAGGACAGCAGCCGATCAACGCTGATGACTTTAGCGGACAATATATCCACTATGGAGTGCGTGAGCACGGCATGGCCGCGATGATGAATGGACTAGCCCTCCATGGCGGCTTTATCCCCTATGGTGGTACGTTTCTCATTTTTAGCGATTACTTGCGTCCAGCATTGCGTTTATCGGCACTCATGGAACAGCGGGTCATCTATGTCTTAACTCATGACTCGATTGGCTTAGGGGAAGATGGCCCAACACATCAACCTGTTGAACATTTAGCAGCCTTGCGGGCTATCCCTAATCTTAATGTCTTTCGTCCTGCTGATGCTACAGAGGTTGCGGAATGCTGGGAGCTTGCAATACAAAGCGAAACCGCTCCTAGCGTCATTGCCCTTACACGGCAAGCCATTCAACCTTTACGCCAAAAATATAGTTCCGAAAATCTTTGTGCCCGCGGCGGCTATGTGATCCAGGACACAGCACACGTACGTAAGGTAACATTCTTCGCCAGTGGCTCGGAGGTTGGCTTAGCATGCCAAGTCAGAGAGCTATTAGCCGAAGAAGGTATTTCAACGGCTGTGGTCTCGATGCCATGCTGGCGCTTGTTTGAGGCGCAACCAAAAGCCTATCGTGAACGTGTTATCGGACCAAAGAAGGCGGTGCGGGTCGCTATTGAAGCCGCCGGTGGCTTTGGTTGGGAGCGTTATATTGGTGAAGATGGCCTAATGATGGGCATGAAGGGCTTTGGTGCTTCGGGACCGGCTAGTGATCTCTATGAATACTTTCAGCTGACACCCACGGCTATTGCTGCCCAAATACTACAACACCTACAAAGCAGAGTTCCTAACCTATGATAGCCCTAACTTATCTTCACAGGCGAGTGCGATTAAAAGTGTGACATGGAGAGTATTACAAACAACGCTAGGTGGCTCTTGGATTGTCACGGCTGTGGCAACCCAAGAAATAAAATCCTTGCTTTTCAATAGCTTACTCTGTTTTTTTGAGCAGGTATCAACAATCTATTTTAATATCTGTGCACTCATTTTATATATATTTTGTTCTATTTTATTATGTTTTATTATTTAAAAATTA
This sequence comes from Alphaproteobacteria bacterium, assembly GCA_037146895.1. Classification (GTDB taxonomy): domain Bacteria; phylum Pseudomonadota; class Alphaproteobacteria; order Paracaedibacterales; family JBAWWF01; genus JBAWWF01. The sequence goes on from JBAWWF010000246.1 coordinate 1,859, forward strand.
ATTAAAAATTAAAAAACAATGTTGACTTTGAGGGATTATTAATTATATTTCTAATTACATTGAATGAAAGAGAGGTCCGTTTATGCAACCTAACCTACTTACCCCTGATGCTTTAGCAGCTCGTTGGAATATTACTAACGGTACCCTTAGTCAGTGGCGCTGGAATGGCAAGGGGCCTCAGTTTCTTAAAATTGGCCGCCGTGTTCTTTATCGTATTGAGGATGTGGAAGCTTTTGAGAAACAACAACGCCGTACAAGCACTTCTGCACCAACTAAGACTATCCCGCCAAGCACAGAACTGTAGCCCTATAATCTAGACTCTTGCTTAGGAGTGAC
>JBAWWF010000247.1:0-2191 GCA_037146895.1 Alphaproteobacteria bacterium
GATGGTGATTGTCCCAGATTCTCGGGTCAATCCACGGGTCAAGCCCGAGGACAGGTCCGAGAATGACAGAGGTGGAGTGTGGACAACCTGGGGAGTTACGATTTAAGATAGACGGCACTTGAAAAAAATAATAAAAATACTATAATGTATTATATGCATTACATTCGGAGTTAAGAACGTGACATATTCAATTCGGTTACCGCATGATATAGAGGCGCGTCTTGAAAACTTATCTGTAAAGACAGGGCGGCGTAAGTCATTCTACGTTAAGAAAGCAATCATTGACCACCTTGATGATATTGAGGAAATTTATCTAGCTGAGAAACGTCTAGAATCCATCCGATCTGGTCATACAAAAACAGTCCCTCTTCAAGAAGTTATGAAACGTTATGGTATGGATGATTGAACTAGATCCTTCCGCAGAAAAGGAATTAGACAAACTTGACTCTCAACAAGCTCGGCGTATCCTGAGATTCTTATTTGAACGGGTGGCACATCTGAAGGATCCCAGAAGTATAGGAGAAGCCTTGAAGGGTTCTCGGTTTAACACTCTATGGAAATATCGTGTTGGGGATTATCGTATCATCACCAGCCTTGAGGATAGCTCTGCACGACTTATCGTTGTAAAGATAGGTGATCGTAAGGAAGTTTATAGTTAAAATGACTTTATGGTGTTTTTATTCGTATAGCAAACGTGGAAGAACGCCATGAGGAACCATTGGTAGTCGAACTCGTTACAGAACAGTTTCCTCAGTGGGCCCATCTACCAATTAGACCTGTTGAATTCAGCGGAACGGATAACATAGCCTTTCGCTTGGGTGACAATATGTCCATAAGGTTACCAAGTGCTGAGGGTTATGCATCACAAGTTCCAAAGGAACAAAAATGGCTGCGGGTACTAGCACAGCACCTATCACTTGCTATACCTGAACCACTTGCCATGGGGCACCCTTCAAAGAATTATCCTTGGGATTGGTCAGTGTACCGCTGGATAGATGGAGAAAGCGCAAACACCTTGTGTTTGGACGACCAAGCTTTACAGCTAATCGCTCCACAGCTTGCCCAGTTTTTGAATGAACTTCATAAAATCGATGTTGAGGGCGGCCCTGCTGCGGGGCTTCACAACTATTGGCGAGGCGGCCACCCCTCAGTCTATGATGCACAAACAAGAGAAGCCATTAGAGAGTTGCGAGGGTTCATTGATACAGATGCCGCTACAGCTGTTTGGGAGAATGCCATAGATTCCAAATGGCACAAACAAGATGTTTGGATTCACGGCGATTTCGCAAGTGGCAATATCCTCGTTAAGGATGGAGGCGTGGTTGCTGTAATTGATTTTGGATGCATGGGGGTAGGTGATCCGGCTTAGGACATCGCAAGGAAATTTACAAGTAAACGTCTATGAAATAGCTCATTCTTGATGAAAGCGCGGGAAAACACCCTGCGGAATCGGCAATGTGGTTCCTGGTTGAATAGGCGTCGCCCAATGCGTAAAATCTCTTTCATCCAGCGGAATTGCCAGCTGATCAAGAATCTTGCTGCTACCTTCAGGGATAAGAGGTTGTGTTAACAAAGCTACTTTGCGAATGGTTTCCAGCAATACATAGATAACCGTTTGCAAACGGGTTACATCGGTGCCTTTCAGGACCCACGGCTTTTCCTCGTCCACATAGCGGTTAGCTTCCGCAATCACGCGCCAAATATGTTCGCAAACACGGTGAAACATCAACGTATCCATATCTTGGCGCACAGTCGCCAACAAGCCATCCGCCTGTTGCAGAAGCTTCTCATCTTGGTCTTTGAGTTCGTGAGGCTCCGGTACGATGCCGCTCAAGTTCTTTTGGGCAATGGATAAGACGCGCTGTACTAAATTACCATAGCTGTTGGCTAGATCGCTGTTCATTCTGCCGATCAGTGCATCATGGGAAAAGTTACCATCTTGCCCAAAGGACACTTCGCGGAAGAGAAAGTAACGTAATCCGTCAATGCCGTATTTGGAAACCAGCTCTACGGGATCAACTGTATTGCCCAAGGATTTCGATATCTTTTCTCCATTATTGGTCCACCATCCGTGAGCAAAGATCTGCGCGGGCAGCTTAAGCCCTGCGGCCATTAAAAAGGCTGGCCAATACACGGCATGAAACCGCAGAATATCCTTGCCGACGATGTGTACGGCAGCACTCCACAGAGC
>JBAWWF010000248.1:0-2187 GCA_037146895.1 Alphaproteobacteria bacterium
AACTATTCAGCCTATGGACAACTGCTACGCTTAATCTGCGCGTGCCGCGTGCTCATGTATGAAGAATACACTCCGCTCCGGTTCTCGATTGTGCTTGCATTTGCCTCATAATCTGAATAGTTATCTCTGATTAGCCTATGGCCAACCGGCTCACGCTCCACCTGTCATTGCGAGCGAAGCGCGGCAATCCAGGACATAAAACTCTTATTTTCCAACTACTTAGTCCCCTTATCTACCCCAAGTCTCGCTTTATAATGCACCCTAAGTAAGATTCCAAACTTGACATTTTTTTTGCGAAAAGCAAATATAGCAATATATATAATCAACACTTGCTATTTAAGGATTTTGCTTAATGTCAAACCAACCAATTAAAGAGAGCTTTGCTGACCTTCTGAATGAAACACTAACGGATAGCCCTACCTTTGAAGGGTCTGTTGTTAAAGGAAAAATTATCGGTATACAGAACGATATTGCTATTATCGATGTAGGATTAAAGGCGGAAGGTCGCGTTGATTTAAAAGATTTCGCTATTCATGGGCGGGTGCCTGAATTACGCGTAGGCGACGAAGTCGATGTTTATGTTGAGCGGATGGAAGACAAAAATGGCGATGCGGTATTAAGCGTTGAGAAGGCGCGCCGTGAAGCTGTTTGGGGCGAATTGGATAAAGCATATCAGTCTGGATTTTTGGTCAATGGCGTTATCTTTGGCCGTGTCAAAGGTGGTTTTGCCGTCGATCTTAATGGTGCGGTTGCGTTTCTACCAGGTAGCCAGGTTGATATCCGGCCAGTTCGTGATGTTGGGCCGTTGATGAATATTGCCCAGCCTTTTAAGCTTTTGAAAATGGATAAGGCGCGTAGCAATATTGTGGTTTCGCGTCGGTCTGTTTTGGAAGAATCGCGGGCGGAGCAACGTTCAGAACTTGTCGCTAATTTATCAGAGGATCAAATCCTTAAGGGTGTGGTGAAAAACATTACCGATTATGGTGCGTTCGTTGACCTTGGCGGTGTTGATGGATTGCTCCATGTAACGGACATTTCATGGCGTCGTATAAATCATCCTGGTGATGCTTTAAAGGTCGGTGATACCATTACTGTTCAGGTTATTCGTTTTAACCGTGAGACACAGCGTATTTCTTTGGGCATGAAGCAGCTGCAAGATGATCCATGGAAGGGCGCAGAGACGCGCTATATCATCGGTCAGCGTTATCAAGGCATGGTAACGAATGTTGCAGATTACGGTGCTTTCATCGAGTTGGAGCCTGCTGTTGAAGGTTTGATATATCTTTCAGAAATGAGCTGGACAAAGAAAAACATCCACCCCGGTAAGATCCTTTCTAACAGCCTAAAAGTTGAGGTGATGGTTCTGGATGTTGATATGAGCAAGCGTCGTATTAGTCTTGGCTTGAAGCAATGTTCTTCCAACCCATGGCAAGAATTTGAAGCCCAGCATCCAATCGGTAGTGAGCTTGAAGGCGAAGTTAAGAATGTCACGGAATTTGGTTTATTTGTTGGTATCAGTGAGGATTTGGATGGAATGGTCCATATGTCTGATATTTCTTGGGATAAATCTGGTGAAGAGGCGATCAAGGATTATTCAGTAGGGAGTATGGCTCGTGTCAAAGTCCTGGATATTGATTCTGAAAAAGAGCGCATCAGTCTTGGTATTAAACAGCTAACGGCTGATCCGTTTGCTGGTGCTGAGGAGAAGTTTAAAAAGAATGAGATTGTTACAGGAACGGTGAGCCTTATAACCGATCAAAGCATTGAGCTTTCCTTGGAGGGTGGTTTTGTAGGAACAATCCGTAAGATTGATTTATCACGGGATCGTGAGTACCAAAAACCAGAGCGATTTGCAGTTGGCGAGAAAATTGATGCTCAGATCACCTTTATTGACCGTCAGAGTCGCCGCGTAAGCTTATCCATTAAGGCGTTGGAACTTGCTGATGAGAAGAAAGCACTATCTGAGTATGGTTCTTCTGATAGCGGTGCGAGCTTAGGCGATATCTTAGGAGCAGCCATGAATAAGGCTAAAGTTAAAAAAGCAACTGCTGCTAAAAAAGAAAAGCCTTCTAAAGCAGATGAAAGTTGATAAGTTTCAGCTGAAACAGAAATCAGTGTGGCGTACACCGATAGAGCTGGATTAACGATTTTGTGCGTCCCAAGTTACAGGCGTTAATTAGGCGCAAG
>JBAWWF010000249.1:0-2185 GCA_037146895.1 Alphaproteobacteria bacterium
GGTTTTTGCATTGCGCCGGTTGGCTTTTGCTACAACGGCGTCAATAAATGCTTGGTAAGACTGTACGCTTTCAAAGTCATTGCTTCCTCGCAACAATAAAGCTTGCTCAATACGACGCTTCAAGTGACCATGGGGAGATTCCACACTGCCATTCTCATGCCCTTGGCCTCGATTATTGCGTGTCGGCGTCATTCCATAGTTCCGGCACAAATCATCATAACGAGTTGTTATATCTTCCTGAGCTTTCTTATCAATATTTTTAAAAGCAGCAGATAAGCTGTCTGTTCTGTGTTCTTTGGGACAACCACCCAAACTTGCTAATGCTTCTTGTAACCCTTCAGCCAGTGCAGTATAAGATTCACCACCTTGAATAACCTTTATAAAACTCCAATGGCTACAGGAAAGACGAAAATGGTAAAGCAAATGTTCAAATAACCTACCTTTAATTGTAATGCTAACTCTCTTAAGTTTAGTAAAGTCAGATAATCCTTGCCGGCCAAGCTCATGAACTTGGCGGAACATCACCTCCTTCTGAGGGCCACATAATGCCCGCCATTGCTTAACCCGACGCTGAAGTGTTCGCAATAAACAGTCTGGGTAATCACCCGGGTGCTGATCCTGTAGATGCTCTAACAAAGTAATCCCTGTTAACGTGGGTACCTGCTCAAGCATCGGCTTTAGCTCACTCTCCCATACCTTGGCAAAAGGATCAGGGCAACTGCGCCAACGACCTTTACTCCAAGGATCTTTGCGCTTCCCTTGTTCAATATTACGGCCACTACGTTCTGAAAGTCCTGCCTTTGCTGCTGCAACAATCTGTGTATGACCTTCTTTTCTAGCTCTCATGTATAGCTCCTCTTGTCGGAGTTTGATCCAGATCCCAGGCATTCTTGACTCCTAATGTCATGAAAATACCTGGAAATTATACCGTCCATTACCGGCAATCTTCCCTGTCGTTAAACCGGTAATCTTGAGTGTCGCTCAATAATTTTTTGTAACACCACATCCCTTCGTGTACCTAACCCCCAGGTTAAACTGTGCTTCCGCATTCCCCTGGCTGGCAGCTTTGTGGATAAAGTCAAGCGCCAGTCTTTCATGCTCTAGACCTATAAGTAACTGAGCACTTGGATCATCATCAGCTGCTGCACTATTCGATTGAGGTTCTTGCTGCACTGACAATGCCAACACAGCACGATCATCAACAACAGGTACACTATCGACATGGGTGGCTGCTTGAACCGATCCCATGGTTATCGTCAATCCTATCATGGCCGTTAAGTATCGATAATACATTTTCATTGTCTCTCCTCATAAAAGCAAAATTGCTATTTTTAATAGAACAGATGTCCATCATTAGACAAGAGCTGTGTTTAAAAATCTAGTTAAATTCGTCGCCACAATCACCGTCCCATATCGAGGGCGTGGTCGCGTTGGAGGTTCCGTTGCTGTTGCTGCTGAAGGCGCAGGTTTTTCACCGCCTCGTGGAGAAGATGTTGGTGCTCCTGTTGTAGGCTATGCTCATGATAAGCTTCCATAATCTTGCTTTGATGCTGATCTTGTGGGCCGCCGTTTGCGTTGCATGATTCTCTACATGGTCCTTGGTAGTAGATTGCGCATTTTCCTTATGAACATCGTGCACAAATTCATGAACTTTATGATCATCCCAATCTTTCACATCTAGCTCCCTACCCGTGGACTTGCGGTGGCGTGAGATTCGCGCGCGCAGCATCTCCACCTTATCTCTCGCCATCTCAGGATAATGCTTGCGAATCTGTGCTATACGTGCTGAATGAAACGACTTTGTACATGATTGACGCTCCTATGACTGCATCCACGTAGCGTTTAAATTATCCTTAAATAATTGACAAGAAGCTGGCTCTGGTGCTTATTCCTATTTTATTCTAGCCACTCTTGACTATTTGGGCACTTTTACAACATGGCGCAAAATCGTCTAAAAGGTAATGCTTGGCAAAAATTGTAAATAGCAGAGTCCTTAGTGTAAATTTTCATACTAGATGTAGGTCATCGACATTGCCTTAAGCAAATCCTCTATACGCTCCCCCCAGACAAGACATTTATTGGCCGCATCCAAAAAGGTTTTGATTCTTTAAGTGATCATTTCAATGGAGTGTAACCGTTTGAGCAATTGCCCCTAAATTTTTTCTTTACTTTTTCCAAGGATATC
>JBAWWF010000250.1:0-2168 GCA_037146895.1 Alphaproteobacteria bacterium
CGGGTGCCATCGCAGCCCAACAAGCAGGAGGGGCAGCAGCAGGAGTTAGAAGTTTCTTAAGGCCTGGGGGCGATCAAGAAGCTCTGGCAGCCCGACGAGCATTAGTCCAAGAAATGGAAATAGCTGTTAGGGACGGATTGAGCAAAGGGAGTGATACTTTGTTTGCTAAATACCCATTGGTGATACCAGCGGTTGTATGTAGCTTAGGGGCGGTTGCTGCTTATTTTGGTCAAAAAACATGGAAAGAATTGGGTGGCAGAAAAGGCATGCTTAGCAGTTTGAAGTTATTTCTCCGTGACATACTCAGTGATGTTACGGGCAGAGATCGTGATAATAATAATGAGAAAAAAGTAGACGATGCTGATGATTCTGATGAAGAAGATACAGATGAGTTGGCAGTTGCAGATACATCAGATGCTCCTGAAAATAAACGTGCTAAAAAGATAGAAAAAGCAGATGCTCCCGTTGCAACTGATTCGCAGCACGGTGATAAGGGAGTAAAAGCGGCTAACAGAAGCGTCAGTAAATCTGTGCAAGCGGTTAGCAGAAGCATCAGTAAATCAGTACAAGTGGCTAATGGCAGCGTCAGTAGATCGGCAAAAGCGATTAGCAGCGTCAGTAAATCAGTGCAAGCGGCTAATAGCGTTCCGGCCAAAGGCCTATTCGCCCGCATCGCATCATCAATGACATCTTGGTTCTCTGCGCGTGATAACGGTGCACGCGTTGCAAACGCAGCGTAATCCGTTAGCAATCTCTTTATTTTAGTATTTCTATTTGCCAGCAAGTAACAAATTAACCTTACTTGCTGGTTTTTTGTTGTTATTTTTATGTTTTCACTGTATCTTAAAAACTCTGCTTACCTCTATTTTTACGAGTAAATAGACAGGTAAATTGACAAATAGAATGCAATTGTATTATTTTAAATGACCCCCTTTGACAGAAGATCTAATTACTATAACCTGAATAGTGAAGGTTATTATATTAAATCATTTTTTATGGAGGTGTCTCATGAAGATGCTAAAAACGAACAAGTTGATGTTAACAGGTTTATTGATGGTAAGTGTAGCTCCTATGTTTGCTATGGATGGAGAACCAGGTTTTGTTGCTCGGTGTTCTGGCAGCCTAGCAAATGGTATTGATCACGTAGGTTTACGTCTTCCTAATAAGGGTCTTAATTTAGCTAATAGGTATCAACGCTGCGTAGGACGTGAGTTGAACGCAGACCGTGAATTAGTAGCTGTTCACGGTGTACAAGCTGAAGACTTACATCGCAAAAAAGCGAGAACAGTTGTAGCAGCTGCAATAGCAGGCGTTACTTATGGCGCAGTTAAATTGGTAAAAGGCGCTTATAACTGGATGACTAAAGAAGAAGAAAAAGAAGAAGCTCCAGTTGTTGTTGTAGCTAAACCAGTAGAACCAGCTCCAGTAGCTCCAGTTGTAGAAGAAGTAGCTCCAGTTGTAACTCAAACTCGTACATTGACGGCAAAACAAAAAAGAGCAATTGTTGTTCAGGCTCGTAAGGCTGCTCGTCAAGCTGCTCGTCGCAATAACAGCAGAAAATAAATAGCACAGGGTTATGTCGTTATTTGGGATGATGCTGAGTGATGTACATAATTGTTGGTAGCTGAATGTATTGTGGGTGGCACGGAATGAGTAATAACTTTTCCGTGCCATTTCTTGTAGAAAATAGGTGGATAGTGGGGTTAGGTGGATAGTGAGCTTAGGTGGATAGCGAGGTAGTGATGTTTGGGTAAAGAGGGAAGTAAAGATAAAAAAATATATAGAAAGAAAGACAAAAACTCCCTCTATCTACACAGCTTCACAAACAAAAAATCCATCACAAATTCATTGCAAAAGAGATCAAACAGAGAAATCAGAAGATTGTAAAAAATCAAAATTGGACCTTGCGGCCGATGGATTTTTCAAAAATAAAACAAATCAAATTTTAAATTTCTACAACAAATCAAATAATAATAATATAAACGATAATGATAACATTAATAATAATGAATATCTTTTCAACGTTCTTACACAAATAGAATTGCCAGCAAGAAGATATGAAATCACCGACGAAGAATACGATCAAGAATGCAGAGTACATTGCATTCTCGACAACATTGATAGTAACAGAACGTACCAAGCTTTCGCAAAATACTACGAAAGAGATG
>JBAWWF010000251.1:0-2167 GCA_037146895.1 Alphaproteobacteria bacterium
GGTGCACCCGTGATTAATTTGCCCACTGAAACTTTGAGAAGAAAACAAATGCTTTTGATTGGCGCAATTGTGGGTTTTTTTTCTCTGGTGATTGTAATGCTATCCTGGGCGTTGCTTAAAAAATCTGATCGACCTCTAGAAAAGGCAGGTTATAAAGGAGTCATGCTGACAGGCCCAAGGCGTTTGAGTCCTCAAGAAGTTTGGTCTGAAAAGCTAACTTCAGAACAAGAAGTTCAAGAAAAACGTTTGGGCGTACTCGAAAAACTCTTAGAAACCCTGGTTAAAAACGGCATTGTTAATGCGACTCCTCAACCACCACAAAATTCTTCTGCTTTTGGGCAAGAGCCGGACTCCCAAGTTCTTGCACAAGTGCCTGCGGGAGAATTACGTAACGACCTTCAGAAAATTGTGACAGCCCCAGCTGTAAGTTCTTCCTCTGGAACCCCTTTCCCTATCATGTCTTTGGACTCAAAAAATATGGAGCAGCTAGAACAAAAGCAACGATTTCGCTCAAATGGAATTCAAAAAACCACAGTTACGCTTCATAACGCTAAAAAGCGGGGTTCTTTAAAGTCAATTGATAATACGATCCCTGCTGGTGCTTTTGCCCGGGCGGTTTTACTCGGTGGTGTGGATGCTAGTACTTCGATTCAAGCATCTAGCGATCCTCGTCCGGTATTACTCCGGTTTTTAGATCCCGGTACTTTGCCACGGAGATTTAAATCTGATCTTGCCGGCTGTCATGCACTGGCCGCAACCTATGGGGACATTTCCTCAGAGCGAGTTTTTATGCGGCTAGAAAAGCTTTCGTGTGTGGAACGACGTACCGGCGAGGTTATTGAAATTCCAGTACAAGGCTATATTGCTGGCGAAGACGGACGTGCTGGAGTTAGGGGTGTGGTTGTCGATCGGGCGGGAGAGAACATGCGCAACGCCATGATTGGTGGGTTTGTTAGTAGTATGGGCAACTTTCTGGGAACTAAGCAAAATCCTGTCACTTTCGCAAGCAATGGTTTGGCGCAATCTGCGCCATTTTCTGGGGTTGATATGCTCAAAAGCGGTGCGGCAAAAGGTGCCAGTGGTGCTTTAGAGAAATATGCTGATTTCTATATAAAGCGTGCTGAACAGATGCAGCCCGTCATTCAAGTGGCGGCTGGTCGAGTGGTGGATATTGTCTTTACTCAAGGGACCGCTTTTGATGATAGTGCCATGCGTGGTGCTGTCTCAAAAATCAATGATCAGACGCGCCTACAACAGATCCAATCGATTGAATCGACCCCCCCAAATGTTGAAACGTTTATTGCACAGGAGAATCATTCATGAACATTATTGCGCTTAAACTGCTTGCTCTTTCTGCTCTTTTGTCAGGGTGCAGTACGCCTAACGAAACTTTTGATTGTCCCGCAGGCCAAGGTGTGGGATGTCGTTCCATATCAAAGATCAATCAAGACATTGATAATGGATCTATCTTAAAGGACGAGTCCTTGAAGGACGCGTCAGCCGAGGAAGGCTTACAGACACGAGTGTCGCAGACACGGGGCATTGCACCAGTTATAAGCCAGGTTGCAGACACGCGTGTCTTCGATATCTCAAACCCCCAAGAGATTATTTTATCGGATAAGTCGGTGATTCAGCGGGGGCGTGAAGAGCATTTACGGGTCTGGATAGCTCCGCATCAAGACGCGGAAGATAATTTTCATGAAGGTAGCGTTGTTCATACAATTATCCGCCCTAGCTACTGGCATTTTCAGCAACTTCAGGGCTAGTTCATGTTGGAAAAACTTGGAAAATATCTGCTTAAAGCTCTAGGAGAAAACCCAGGAAGGGAGCTCCCGCGATCCCCCTTTCATGAGATTTGGCAAGACATGGCAGAGGTTTGTCGGCATAAAATTGGCAACCTTTTTCCTTACGATAGTTTTGTGGAAAGCCACGAGCTTTTTATCAATGATTCAACTATTGGCTTTGTGATTGAGACACAACCCCTGGTTGGCTCTGATGAAAAAATGCAGAAGGAAATCTCGACCCTTTTTGAAAACGATTTACCTGAAGGATCTAGCTTGCAAGTGATGCTGTGGGCTGATCCTCATATTGGGGATTGGTGTAATCAGTATAAATCCTTTAGATCAAATAAATCGCAGACTCTCCAAGAGATTGTGGCGCGCCGCTG
>JBAWWF010000252.1:0-2163 GCA_037146895.1 Alphaproteobacteria bacterium
CAATATTGGGATATTAAGCGGCAATATAAAGAGTGTTTGCTATTTTTTCGCATGGGTGACTTCTATGAGTTGTTCTTTGAGGATGCGGTTATCGCTGCTCACGATCTGGATATTGCTTTAACAAAGCGCGGCAAGCATGATGAGCAAGACATCCCTATGTGTGGCGTTCCTTTTCATGCGTGCGAGTCTTACCTAGCAAAGCTAATCATCAAGGGGCATAAAGTTGCCATCTGTGAGCAACTTGAGGATCCAGAAACTGCCAAGAAGCGTGGGAGCAAGGGGCCTTTGCTGCGTGATGTTATTCGCGTGGTTACCGCTGGAACATTGACGGAGGAAGCACTTTTATCAGCGCGTCGGAATAATTTCTTGGTCGGGATATCGCCTTTACAGCGCGACGAGGCGGCCGTTGCTTCGTTAGACCTGTCGACGGGAGCTTTCCTGGTTGAAAAAAGCACGATGCAACTGTTGCCAAGTATTCTGGCGCGCCTACAGCCGGCGGAGATTTTGCTACCGGAGTCCTTGCTACAGCAGCCTGATCTTTTCGAGGTCTTTATGCCGTTTAAAAAGATTCTTTGTCCTTTGCCGTCTGCGCGCTTTGATCAGCAGAACTGCGAGCGTGCCGTTCTCGAGGCTTATCAAGTTAGAGTTGCCGATGCTTTTGGGAGTTTCTCGCCCCAGGAAATGATCGCTATGGGCATCGTTATTGATTACACAAAGCTGTGTCATAAAGCCGCATTGAACTTGCTCAACTACCCGCAGCAGCAGCTGGCTACTCAATTTATGATCATTGACGCGTCTACACAGCGCAGCCTTGAATTGACCGCGACGCTCGGTGGTAAATATCTTGGTAGCGTTTTGAGTGCTATTGATCGAACGAAAACAGCTAGCGGTGGACGTCTCCTAGCTCATCAGCTTGTGGCGCCCTTAACGGATGTAGCATCGATTAATCATCGCTTGGATAGAGTTGATTTTTTTGTTAGATCACGCGACTTGACCAATACATGTATGGAACTACTCAGCCATTGCCCAGATATGGAGCGGGCAGTGCCCAGGATCCACCTAGGTCGAGGCAGCCCCCGTGATTTAGGTGTATTGCGCGACGGCCTTATTCAGGCTCGCGCCATCAAAGAATGCTTGAGTGCGACTCCGAAGGATCTACTACCGTTGCAAGGTTTGGGTTTCTTTGATGGGCTCATTGATCGTTTGCAACGTGCTCTTCAAGATCAGCTGCCGCCTCATACGCGCGACGGTGGCTTTATTGCTAAAGGCTATAACGAGCAGCTCGATAATTACCGCACCATTCGGGAAGACGCTCAGGCGACCATGATGCAACTGCAGTCGCGGTACATCAGCGAGACAGGGATTGCTTCGCTTAAAATCCGGCATAATCATGTTGTTGGTTATCATATTGAAATAGGTGCGGCGCATGCGGCTAAAGCACCGTCATCATTTATTCATCGTCAGACGATGCTTTCACATATGCGCTATACAACGCCGGAGCTCAGTGATTGGGAGCGTTCTATTGAGGCGGCATCACAGCAAACATTAGCTCTGGAGCAGCAGCTTTTTGCTGATTTGGTTGACGACGTTAAGGTGCAAGCGCGCGAAATCCTGGATGCGTGTCAGGCTTTAGCTCAGGTTGATGTGGCTGTATCCTTAGCTGCTCTAGCTGTGGCGGAAGGTTATAATCGCCCGCTCATTGATGCGAGCCAGACATTTGTCATAAAAGGTGGGCGTCACCCTGTTGTTGAAGCGGCTTTGCACGCGCGCCAGGAAGGCCCATTCATCAAGAATGATTGCAGTCTGGATAACGAGCATAGGGTTATTCTCCTTACTGGCCCGAACATGGCTGGCAAAAGCACATATTTGCGGCAGAATGCTTTGTTGGCAATCTTGGCGCAACTGGGATCATTTGTTCCGGCTGAGTCGGCTCATATTGGTGTTATCGATCGTATATTTAGTCGCATTGGTGCAGCTGATGATCTGGCCTCAGGCCGATCTACATTTATGGTGGAGATGATTGAAACAGCAACCATCTTGCATCAAGCAACCTCGTCTTCGTTCGTGATTCTCGATGAAATTGGCCGCGGTACGTCAACATATGATGGATTGTCGATTGCTTGGGCAGTTATTGAAGCATTGGCTATAGAAAACCAATGCCGG
>JBAWWF010000253.1:0-2152 GCA_037146895.1 Alphaproteobacteria bacterium
ATCGGTGCGGGAGAGTAGGCACCCATACCTCCAGTATTCGGTCCAAGGTCATGATCTAGTAAGCGTTTATGGTCTTGGCTAGTGGCTAGTGGGAGAATATTCTGCCCGTCGACCATGACAATAAAACTAGCTTCCTCACCGGTTAGAAATTCTTCGATTACGACTCGTGCACCGGCTTGCCCCATTTGGTTGTCGGCAAGCATCATGTCGACTGCCGCATGCGCTTCTGTGAGGGTCATCGCTACGACAACCCCTTTGCCAGCTGCTAGGCCATCGGCTTTAATAACGATGGGGGCTCCTTGCTGGTCGATATAGGCATGTGCTAATTGAACATCGGTAAAAGTAGCATAAGTAGCTGTAGGGATACCATTTCTTTGCATAAAGGCTTTAGCGAAGTCTTTTGAAGACTCCAGTTGCGCCGCCTTTTGGGTTGGACCAAAAATCTTTAGTCCGCGCGCACGAAAAACATCTACGACGCCTTCCGATAGATGTTTTTCTGGTCCCACAACGGTCAGATCGATTTGTTCTTTTTGCGCGAAATCAGCTAACTCATGGATATCATGAATAGGGGTATTAACAATACTGTAGAAATTTTTCTCCGAGTTGGCAGTACCGCCATTACCAGGAGCAAGAAAGACAGTTTTTACTTTATTGGATTTGGATATTTTCCATGCAAGGGCATGTTCTCTGCCACCCGACCCGATTACTAATATTTTCAAAATTCCCTCATTCATTTAGGCTTGCATTGGAATATACGCTTTGTATATCGTCTAGATTTTCTAAAGCGTCTAATAATTTTTGCATGCTTGTGCTCTGTTCACCCCGAAGTTCAATCTCATTTTCAGCGCGCATAGTCACTTCAGCAAATTCCGGTAAATATCCTAGTTTGGTGAGTTTATCTCGAATAGGAGAAAAATCAACTGCGCTAGTCAAAACTTCTTTGGATAAATCGTCATGCATGAGGACATCTTCTGCACCTGCCTCAAGTGCAGCCTCTAGAAGTTCATTTTCAGGGACGGTAGGAGAGAACATGAGGACACCACAATGTTTGAAAAGGTATGAAACACAACCATCGGTGCCAAGGTTGCCACCATTTTTAGAAAGTGCGTGCCTTACTTCAGCCACGGTGCGGGTTTTATTATCAGTGAGAGAGTCAATGATGAGTGCTACGCCATGGGGCCCATAGGCTTCATAACGTATTTCCTCATAACTGACACCTTCAAGAGCACCCGTACCTTTCAAAATAGCGCGTTGCACGTTGTCGTTGGGCATATTCGCATCTTTGGCCTTATCAATTGCTAGGCGAAGGCGTGGGTTGTTATGCAAGTCAGCCCCCCCCATTTTGGCGGCAACCGTAATTTCTCGGATTAATTTAGTCCAAACTTTGCCTCTTTTTTCATCTTGGCGTCCCTTGCGGTGCTGAATATTGGCCCATTTAGAATGACCGGCCATAATATACTTCCTTTCAAATAACAGATTACTATAAGTGTAATATGTCAATTTTAGGCAATTTCAAAGAGCACCCCCACAAAAGGAGATTTTTATGGCAGGAATGATTGTAAAAGCGATTCGTATGAGCAAGGTAGGCGGCCCTGAGGTCATGGAGTTGGTTGATGTCGAGTTGGGTGATCCGGGCCCTGGAGAAATATTAGTTAAACATCATGCAATTGGGGTCAATTATTTAGATATTTACTTTCGAGTGGGTTTATATCCTCAAACTTTGCCGATTGGAGTGGGTCAGGAGGGTGCTGGTGTTGTTGAAAAAGTTGGTGCTGGGGTGACTCATCTCAAAGTTGGCGATCGTGTCGCTTATGCCGGTAGGCCGTCAGGGTCTCATGCGCAAGCTCGGATTATGCCAGCGGATACTGTTTTAAAACTGCCTGATGCCTTGAGTTTTTAGCAGGGTGCTGCAATGATGTTACAGGGCTTGACAGTGCAGTATTTAATTAATGACACCTATGCAGTTCAAAAGGGAGACACGGTTTTATTACATGCAGCTGCGGGAGGTGTTGGAACAATCGCTTGTCAATGGCTTAAGGCACTTGGTGCGACGGTGATTGGTACTGTTGGTAGCCCCGAAAAGGCGCAACTGGCCAAAGCGCATGGTTGCGACCATACCATTTTGTACCGAGAAGAAGATTTTGTTGCAAGG
>JBAWWF010000254.1:0-2135 GCA_037146895.1 Alphaproteobacteria bacterium
GAGCATTCGCTTACGCTCATTGCTATTTTCTAGCTTCCGGTATGACAGTGGGGCATGTTTTATGGCTTTCTCTTTTATCCCGAACTGAGGTTAATTAGCAGAGGAGATTTTAGAGATGATAGAAATTAAAACATTAACCGGCACAGTTGTCGGCAACTACAAAGACTACGACGAGCTTTGTGACTACATTATGGAGCAGGAGAACTTAAAGCTTCTAGCACCTAATCCTGACCTTCGCAATTTGCAGTGGAGCTTTACTGTTTATAGTGAAAGACAGACAGTTGCAATTAGCACAGGCGATTGCATGAAGTTGTACCACGTCGTTCTGACCCCCGAGGTTGATCTGACTTTCTTAAAGGAACAATGGTGCCGAGACTTCTGTAGTGCTCATGATCTGGCGATTAGCTTCATTTCTTAAGTTCAAGAAACCTATGAAAAAATTTTGAATAACGATAAACTAGCTATGAATTGATTTCCTCGTTGGTAAACGAGTTAGATAAAAAATATTGGCTGATAGGTGTTCCATGAGTATTGTTGCATTAGAAAAGATGAGGGTTCAGGTTCTTGCACCTCAAACATCAGTTGATAACACAGAACTATTAGATCAATTTATCTGCGGTAATGCGTCAGATATTATGCAAACACTGCCGAATGAAAGTGTTGATTTAATCGTGACATCTCCTCCGTACAATCTAAAAAACTCCACTGGCAATGGCATGAAGGATGGCCGCGGCGGTAAGTGGAAGAATGCGCGTCTACTAAATGGATACGCAAACCATGACGACTGCATGCCCTATGATGAGTACGTAACTTGGCAGAGAAATTGCCTGATACAAATGATGCGAATATTGAAAAATGACGGTGCGATTTTTTATAACCATAAATGGCGCGTGCAAGGCGGTTTGTTACAGGATCGTCACGATATAGTTGCGGATTTCCCAGTTCGTCAAATAATAATATGGGGTCGTAAGGGTGGCATTAACTTTAACAAAGGGTACTTTTTACCAACCTATGAGGTAATTTACTTAATTGCCAAACCAGAGTTTATCTTAGCTCCAAAAGCCAACAGCTACGGGGATATTTGGGAATTTATGCAAGATATGAAAAACCCCCATCCTGCGCCTTTCCCAGAAGAACTAATTGAGCGAATTATTAGTAGCACAACTGCCGAGGTAGTTCTAGATCCGTTTATGGGAAGTGGAACAACAGCCGTAGTTGCAAAAAAACTCAAAAGATCGTTTATCGGAATTGATATTTCACCAGATTATTGTGCTATGGCGCAGAAACGCCTAAACGGTGAAACCTGGCAAGATTAATGAACGTAATAGAAAAAAACAAAATAGATATCGAAGAACAAGTCCTTAACAATCCATGGCGTAATGCTTACTGGTTTGCTCGAATGCTAATCAACGGGGACAAGTATGGAGCTGTTGGCAAGGAAACCAAGCTACTACTAGAAATTTGTGCTGCATTAACTACTGTGTTTTCAAATAGTACTCAGCCACCTGATCTAAAGGTTTCGCTTGCTAAGCAAATAATCATGTCGTTATTTGAAAAGCGTTTTACCAAAGCAACAGGCAGAAGTGCTCGTATCAAACTTTTTCTTGAGGATTTACTTCTTAAGCTGACCAGGCCTGACGATGTGGCTGTATTCATACTTACTGTTCAAAATATTTTAATTCCCATAAATATCGCTTTAGAGAGTATACCTAGTGACGACAAAGCGTATACCGAAGCTATCGCTAAAGCGTATCTTGATAAGCTAGGAGATAAAGCTCTAGCTACAGTAATCAATCTTTGGGATGATGCTGGTGTAACTGGGTGTTTGAATACAGAACGTGTAGCAGTTGTTCGAGGGTTTACTCACTTACGTCGGGATATTGAGCAAATGCCCGAATATGAAATGAATATGATCCTGACAGCATACGTCCAAGAGTTTGAGCGGCGACTCGGACAAAAGAGAAAAGGTAGGGCAGGCGGTAGCCTAGAAGATGTAGCAAATTTGCTGCTTAATTACTTTGGTATCACAGCAGAGAAGAAACCGGATCATTTTCAAGCTGACATTGAGGTAGATAAATGGATACGCTGTCAAGACAAATGGCTGATTGGCATTTCTTGTAAACGAACACTTAGAG
>JBAWWF010000255.1:0-2107 GCA_037146895.1 Alphaproteobacteria bacterium
GACATAAAAATAATCATTCTGACGTTCATAAAATCAACAAAAGACTGCGGGAAAATTAGGGCTCATTAATGATGAATTCATGCCTCGACCCTCTGCTCAGGCGGCACAGTTGCTTAAGCAAGATCGTGTTGATTGGACTCGTTTTGTAAAACAGTTTATGGACAGCTGACCTGCCCCGGGATTTTCATACCAAACTAATTTAGAGATAATGCCCCCTCAACGAGAGGTAAGGCCATGAAGAAGAAACGTTATTCAGAAGAACAAATCGTGCGTATTTTACGAGAAACGGACCGGGACACGGTGCCTGAAGTGGCGAAGCGCCACGGGGTCTCTGAGGCATCGATTTATATTTGGCGAAAACGCTTTGGGACAATGAATCAGCAAGAAGTAAAAATGCTTAAATCACTAGAAACAGAAAATGCTCGATTGAAGAAAATATTGGCGGAGCGAGATCTTGAAATTGAGGTGATGAAGGAGATTGCTGCAAAAAAATGGTAGGCGTACAAGCCCGCAAGGAGCAAACCATTTATGCGATTAAGCGTGGTTTGAGCCAGCGCAGGGCTTGTGCGCTCTTAAGCATTAGTCGTTCAAGTTTGACCTATCTGCCTCGTATGCCAATCAAGGATAAGGTTGTTGTTGAGGCGATGCAAAAGCTATCTGGGCGTTACCCTAGATTTGGTTATCGACGTATAAACATCTTGTTATCCAGGGAGGGATTTTCGATGAGTATGGAGCGTTGTGCTCGTATATGGAGTAAGGCTGGCCTGCAGGTACCAAAAAAGAAGCGTAAACGAGTCAATCGAGCAAACACTCAGCCAATGAAGGCAACTTATCCAAATGCGGTATGGAGTTATGACTTTGTTCATGACGCGTGTGCTAATGGCCAAAAACTGAAATGCTTAACGGTGATAGACGAGTACACTAGGGAATGCTTAGCCATTGAAGTTGCAAGCACTATTCGTTCACAACAGGTCATTGAAGTGTTGGCAAAGCTTATGAGCACTCACGGGACGCCCTCTTGTTTGCGTTCAGATAACGGCCCTGAATTTGTTAGTACGGCACTGCTGAGGTGGGTAAATGAGGAATCTTTGGGTTTGTTGCTCATTGAACCAGGAAAGCCATGGCAAAACGGTACGAACGAGAGTTTTAATGGGAAATTTCGCGATGAGTGCTTGTCAGCCGAATGGTTCAGAAACCGTGTGGAAGCGAAAGTAATTATTGAAGATTGGCGAAACCACTATAACATGGTTCGACCCCACTCTAGTCTGGGATATAAAACGCCAAGGGAATTTAAGCTAGAATTGAACACTAATTTAACAAGCGGGGCTGAGCTCTCTAAATTGAATTGGTACTAAAAAACCGGGCAGGTCACAATCGAGGCAGGCAGCAATTGTACGTGTTAAAGAGCAAGCTAATAGCTCCTATGAAGATACTTCAAAAACATTTTCAGAAATAACCATTAGCCTAAAAAATTTATTAGAAGCTACATTAGATGAAATTTTGGATGAATTTGAGAAGAAGATTGACACTGTTGGCATTTGTAATCCCCCCTTATAATCGTACCAAGCAAAACTAGAGTTCTCCGGTTACAATAAAGCAAGGAGAACAAGATGAAGAAATCTAGATATAGTGAAACTCAAATAATAACTATTTTGAAGACGGTAGAGGCAGGAAGACTGGTAAAGGACGTTTGCCGTGAATACGGTATATCCGATGCTACATATTACAACTGGAAGGCAAAGTACGGTGGAATGGAGGCGTCGGATATCAAACGAATGAAGGACCTAGAAGAAGAGAATCGTCGCTTAAAGCAGATGTATGCCAATCTTAGTCTGGAGCATACCATTCTCAAGGACATTATTGAAAAAAAGCTTTAAAGCCTGCCGAAAAGCGGGAGCTCGTTGATTATGCGATTACGTCACATCAGACAAGTTTACGCACAGCCTGCAAGGTGGTGGGGATCAGTCGGAGCTCATATGCTTATGAGCCCGATACCACGAGAGATCAGGTTGTCATTGAAGCGCTGCAACGGCTGGCTGAAGATTATCCTGCATATGGATTTCAAATGATGTTTGATAAATTAAGACAAGAAGGTTTCGTATGGAAC
>JBAWWF010000256.1:0-2101 GCA_037146895.1 Alphaproteobacteria bacterium
ACAAGTATGAGGTAGCGACTCACTTTTAAGCCTTTTTTATCCCGAACTGAGGTTAGAGTAGCACTTTAATGCGCCTCATCTACTGAGTATCCATGCTTTTTGCAATAATCAAGGTACCAGTCCTTCTTAAATTTGCCGACGTTAATATCTGGAGTCAGGTTAACCCATGTCGGATTTACAGGGTCTCCCGTGCAAATCCTGATTGCGCCTGGAAAAATAGTGAAGCTCCAATTATTTTGTTCATCAAGCTCCAGATGGTCCTCTAAAAGTTCTCCAGCACTGACATACTTAAAAAACTCATCCCTGTCCAAGCCCGAGGACAAGCTATTAGGGATAGTCTTTAGTTTTTCGCCATTAGGTTTACAAATTGTAATCATATATTAATCCTCCTTTACACTACCAATATTGGTGTTTGCAGCGAGAGCAGGCATGAAGGATCAGCTTGCCTCAAGGACAATATATACCGAAATGAAATTAATTTGCACGAACAAATTGAGACCTTAAGATAAAAAAATCAGCAAGCCTTAACGATAGCCCCACCAGTAAATGGAAACAAATAAGAATAGCCATACGACATCAACAAAATGCCAGTACCAGGCTGCTGCTTCAAAGCCCACGTGCTTCTCTGGGGCAAATTCATTGTTAAAGCTCCTCCACCAACACACAATAAGGAAGATCGTGCCGATGAAAACATGTACCCCATGAAATCCTGTGGCAAGGTAGAATGTTGACGGATAGATGCCATCTTTGAGGGCGAATTTGGCCGTCGAATACTCGATGACTTGCACAGAGGTAAAAGTTAGCCCAAGTAATACGGTCAGTGCCAAACCTTGCAAGACTTCGCGCTTGTTGTTTTCAAGCAGAGCGTGATGCGCCCAGGTGACGGTTGTTCCTGAGAGCAAAAGGAGCAATGTATTAAAGTAAGGGAGCTCAAATGGATCAAAAGGAACAATACCTTTCGGGGGCCAAACGCCGCCCATAGCTTCTGTGGGGAACAAGGCAGAATGGAAATAAGCCCAGAAGAAGGCCACAAAGAACATCACCTCCGATACGATGAACAAGGCCATGCCAATGCGCAAACCTCGGCTGACAGCTTCTGTGTGTACTCCTGGGGTGTTCCCCTCGTGGATGACGTCGCGCCACCACCCTACGAATGTGAAAAGCAGCAAGGCAATCCCTGTACCAAAGGTTAGATAGTCGATACCGTGCATAGCAAGCACGCCACCCGTAGCCAGAACAAGTGTAGCCAACGCACCAACCACAGGCCACGGGCTGGGGGGCACTAAGTGATACGGATGATTCTTTATGTTCGATGCCATGAATATTTATGCAACTCTATAAGGTTTAGGGCTTGACCATATAATTAACAGTATACCTCAAAATCGTAATTATATGCATCGTAAAGAAGAAAGAAAAATTCAGAAATTACCAATGAAGACGAGGAGTACTAGTCAGCACTGATGTTCTTTGACTTGCTCGCTGTTTTAGCGACTATATGAACTTCCAAACCAAGAGAATTCATTAATGAACTTAAGCTACTTAAGCGAGGGTTTCCATTTTTAGAAAGCATTCGATAAAGACTTTCTCTATTTAAGTTACTTTTGCTCGCAGTTGAACCGACTCCTTCACCCAAGGCATCAACTACATCCCTCAATGCTAGGGTAAAAGTAGCCAAATCACCAGTTTCTAAAGCGGCGTTTAGATATCCAGCAGCTCTTTTAGGGTCTTTAAGAACTGTTTTTAAGTAATCAGTGTATTTAACAGTTGTTGACATTTTTATTCTCCATGAAAAAAATCTATAGACATCATGTGATAATTTTGTAGTTTATAAGCTACATTTTGTCAAGCTGTAACGAGTGTGGTTAAAAGTGAAACTTAATATCAATCCTAAATAGATCCTCGGATCAAGCCCCAACACTGTTCATATAGATAAAATTATTAAACTATCCAGTCGTGAGGATGAAAGATTCCTGGATTGCTTCGCAAGAGCTCGCAATGACGGTGGAGAGCTAGTAATGACGCAACTTCCGTCATTGCGAGCTCTTGCGAAGCAATCCAGGCTCTTTCTTAGCAACAATACAACTGTTCATTTACAAATTAT
>JBAWWF010000257.1:0-2096 GCA_037146895.1 Alphaproteobacteria bacterium
TCCAATCGAGAACTTGTGGGGCCGGAAGTTGTCGTCGGTAAATTTTCCCTGAGGCATGTGTGTTGAGTTTGAGCCACATGACCTCGGTACTGCCGCCGCCAATATCAAATGTGAGGGCATAGGGGAATTTTGGGTCTAGCATGGCAGCACACCCTGTAAGAGCAAGCCGCGCTTCTTCAGCACTGGAAATCACTTCCAAATTAATATGCAATTCTTTTTGGGCGCGTTGTAGGAGAAAATCACTATTGCGGGCACGGCGACAAGCTTCTGTTGTGACAGCGCGAACACGTTGCGCTTGATTATGCTCGATTTTACCCTGGCAAACCCGCAGCGCATCGATTGTGCGATCAATTGCTGCTGTAGACAGGAGGCCGGTTTTTTGTATCCCCTCCCCTAAACGCACAACCCGAGAGAATGAATCGATAATTTTCATTCCGTTGTTATCAAGACGTGCGACAAGGAGACGGCAAGAATTCGTCCCTAAATCAATAGCAGCCAGTACAGGAGCAACCTGGCTAGGTAGTGTTTTCTGAGGATTAATTTCTTCCATCGCACCCTTTTAATGACCGCACAGTCGCTTTTTAACTGTTCAAAACCGCTTATCTATGTTAGCACACATATAGGAAATACCTAGACACATCTATAGGTTTTGTCCTAAAAAAGTTATAGTAGCCTTTTGGGGGATAGTTTAGCGGTAGAATTCTCGGCTCTGGACCGAGAGACTCTGGTTCGAATCCAGGTCCCCCAGCCATCCGTCTTCGCTAATTTTGCCAAAGGCAAAATTTAGCTACGACGAGATTAGTTGAGTCGGAGCGTGCGAAACGGATGCCGCGCCAAAGCTTTAGCGTAGGGGGGCTGTTTCACGCTCTTCGAGCTTCGCGTGGAAGGCCACTAGGGCTATATGGAGACTCATAATCCTGGGATCTTAGGAAATGCTAATGTGCTAATGTTATGGACGGTAGCTACTTTTTTATTATCAGCCGTACTAACGCGGCTAATGATTGCTGTTAATATCCAAGATATTCCACAGTCGCGATCTTCTCATGCTGTGCCAACACCGCGCGCAGGCGGCGTGGGCGTTGTCATTTCTTTTCTATTTGCAGCAATATTGCTACTGGGTAGTAATTTGACCAAAGGGCATGTGTACCTTATCGTCTCCGCCCTTTTGTTGGTGTTAGTTAATTTATTGGATGATATACGAGATTTACCACAACGATGGCGTTTCCTTGTGCAATTCATCTGTGCGCTCACCATATTGGCAGTGGGATGGCGTGTTGAGCTGAGTGGGATGGAGCCGTCGCTAATCAGGGAGCTATTGGAAATCGCGTTCACGGTGTCTGGGGTTGTTTTTGCGATCAACGCGACGAACTTTATTGATGGACTCAATGGGCTATTGGTTGGCACTGTAGCTATCGCTGTTCTAGCTTTTGTTAGCCTTTTATACATTATCAATGCGCCCTCTAACACAGGCCTTATCCCATTAGCTTGGATTTTCTTTGCGTCTCTTATCGGATTTTTGATTTTTAATTACCCACGAGCCTATATTTTTATTGGCGACGTCGGCAGCACGTTTATTGGGCTTTGCATTAGCCTTGCTGCTATAGCCATCCAAACTTATTTCCCAGAACAAACTGCTTTAGAGATTTTTAATCGCGGATTTATACTAGCACTTTTTCCATTAAGTTTTGTGTGGTTTGATGTCGCTTTTACTTTGCTGCGACGGCTTTACTTACGACGTTCTTTGATTGAGGCCCACCGCGAGCACCTTTTCCAAATTCTGCATCGTTGCGGACATAGCCACCAAGCTTTGAGCGGCCTTTATTTTTGTTTAACGCTTTTTTTGAGCGTTATTACCATCCTTTGTGCAACAAATATTGGCAATTTCACCCACTGCTTCTTATTATACATTTTCCTTCAGACGACCATGGTCGTGTGCGTCTTTAATTGCGCAAAAAAACATCGCTTATCGCTTTAGTTATACGGGCCTATTAAAAGTGAGGCTTGCAAAGTATACCCAAACAACGTGAGGTTGCAGACATTCCTCCCGACTTCCGCATTTTTTCGTGAGTCGCGCTTTGGAGGCCTCGGATTATATG
>JBAWWF010000258.1:0-2087 GCA_037146895.1 Alphaproteobacteria bacterium
GAACACGACAGGCAAATAACCTTTTAGCGACAAACCAATAGCGCAACCCATCATTAAATTCTCCGCTACAGGCATTTCAATGATTTGATCGTCTGGCACATCCAATAGCGTCCCCAGGGCGCGACCCTTCTTCAAGCCATAACCAATAAACCGAGTACGCTTGTTTGAGCCAAGATTCGTGTTTTGTTTAATTAAAGCGTCCTTATAAGTCATTTTTTATCCTTGAATACAATGCGTTTTTTAGTGCCGTTACCAGCATGAGGGTAGGTGGGCTTGTATTTATCGCGAATCACGCAAGATGGCCATTCCATGCGGAACTTAGTCGGCATCCTCTCCTCTATGGTGGAGTCCACGCTGCGGTCGTTATCCTCAATAATGAACATACAAGGCAAATCTTGACCTTCTACAAACATGACCGCCTCGTAGAAATGCCCTTGTTCTTCCGCGCCATCACCCACAAAGCACCAAACCCAGTTGTCGCTGCCTTCTTCTTTTAGCGAATACGCTACGCCAGCTGCAATAGCACAAGTACCAGCCAAAATGCTCGAAGTATAAAAATTACGGCTGCGGTCGAACACAAACATAGAGTTGCCACTAAGAATGCGTCCCAAAAGCTCATGTTCGGGTATTCCAGCCAATAAAGCGTGATGATGATTCCGATGAGTGCTGAAAATCCAATCTCCATCTTTAATGTCCTCAAAAAGTTCAATTAAATAGTCCTCATTACCGCCTGATAGGTGAATGAGGTACGGAAGGTCGCCAGCTTCCCAATGAGAGGCTACCGATTTTTCAAAATCAATCAGTTGTTTTTTAGTAGCGTTTTTCAAAATAATGAATCCTTAATAATTGGAACAATCGTCTTATGAGTAATCAAACATTTACGCTTTGCCCCTTCTGTCAACATACCGATTGCCAGCAACTCGTTTACGCGACCACAAACAGAGCTTAGTTCTAAACCCATTTTGCGTGATAATTCGCGCCTAGAATAAGACACTCCAGGCAACATAAAATCCAATATTGCTTGCGCTTGCTTTCCAACTAAGCCTTTTGCCTTATGTTCTTTGTAGGCCTCAATAGAAGTTTCTGCAACGCTCATACGCGCTCCACCTTAATGACAACGCGATCTTTTTCTACTTTGATAATAGTGAGCAGCTTCCGCGCAGCAATTTCGCGCTGGAGTATGTGCCAAAACATAGATTTAATAATCATTTGTATCCCCTAAAGTTAGATGCCAGCTTGCCTAAAAAGGGCGGCTGGCGCACCCTTCCTAACCCCATTTAGGCTTGGGGAGGTACAACATCTTCTTCCATCAATCCAACCATGACGGTGCAACCACCGCCTTTGATTGTCAATCCGCGCTCAATAGTGATTCGTTGAACGCTAACATCGTCTGTATATACGATGCCGATAAGTGAGTCCAATATTGGTTTGACACAGTTGTCAATATCCATAAGCTTTTTAGACCGTGGTCTAAGAATGATGTCAACCCATACTGGCTGATCGCCATAATTGGGTACTCGCCATTCTTTGCAGTAAGCTGCCACATCATTTTTAAAATCTCTCCCCCGTTGGCTGATGAACCTACGATGCCCGCTGGCAATCCAGTAATTGTTAATTGATGGCGGATAAGGTAGGTTCAGATGGATCATTAGCAGCTAATTGGTTTAAATGGGCCTTGGCTATCGACATCCCAGCAACACATACCACCGCGACCATCAGGTACGCACTTGGTTGTTGCATAAGCACTCGATACCAACAATACCAACATAATAGCAATTACTTTTTTCATCATCTACTCCTTAGAATGGAACATCATTGTCGTTAACCTCGCGAGGGTAAGTTCCCGCGTTCTGAGTAGGCGGTTTCCAGTTATCTTCCGATAAGCTGATTAACTGCCCTTTTGGAGTGTTTTTAGTCCACCCCGCCAGCTTGACCACCTGACCCGCTTTGTAATCTTCGGAAAGCAAGATAGTGCCTTTCCAATCAGGTGATTTGTCGCTAGTTCTTTTCTCGTTCATAAAGAGAACGCCTTTGCCCATCTGGGCGATGTGTCCGTTAGACATTTTTGATTTCCTTTCTGTGGATTG
>JBAWWF010000259.1:0-2082 GCA_037146895.1 Alphaproteobacteria bacterium
TTCTGCTCTGTATTCTCCTGCGGGGTCATCATGGTCATACCTTTCAAACCCATAGTTACCAAGGGTGTGGTTTTTTAGACTAAAAATTGAATCTCCACCCATTTTTGGTTCATTCAGGGGAATCAAAGGCAGGTTCAGATGGTGACTGCGCCCACTTGAGTCAATTTTTACCAAATATTTGTTTGTATGTCCAAGGGGGTTTCCGTTCGCAGGAACTTTGTAAACGTAATTATTATCAAAAAAAAGACTGTCGTCATCTCGAGCAATTTGCGTACGCTTCCCATGGTTTAAAATATTAATAAATTGGTACGTTAAGTATCGCAGTGATCCATCGGAAAATAAGCCAATACCTGTAGGCGAGCTTTGCGATACTTTTTCACTATTTACGGAAAGAGAATCAAGGGAAATATCGTGTAAAAACCCAGTGGTCGTCCCCCTTAAAAGATGTAAACTGCGACCCTTATCGGTTTTAACGGAGGCTAGACAATTCCCCCCTGCTTCTCCGTCTATTTTCCTAAAGTCGATGAAATCAAGAGCGCCGGTCCGAAATGAAGGAGAATTTCCTTGTAAGTCCCAAGATCCAATGTTTTTAGCATCCTGTGAAAACTTAATATCGATCTTTATATCCTTAAAATGAGGATTAGTTAATGCGCTCGTTGTGTAATCACCAGTGTCACTGGGGCAATTTATTATTATTTTATTTTGCGACCCGGAAAGACTAGCGCTATACCAAGTGCCCAAGCGTGGTGATAATATTGTCCTATCAATTTGATTGGAGTTTACATCAATTAAACTCAAAACCAAAGGGTCATCAACAAAATTGTTCAATCTGTAAGCCTTCGTCATAACGAGGAAGATATCACTTTTCTGAACTTTTTCGATTTGAACGACCTCATTTGGGAGAGAAGCGGCTGCTATAAGCTTCAACGTTCTGGTGTCATAAAATAGTACTCGTGAAACCTTATGGGTCCCTGTAGCTGCCCTTTCGCTGACCATAGCAACAACCCACTCGGGGCTCTCGTAAATTATTTGTTCAGGTGGATTGTGCTCCAGTGAGGAAACTCCATTTGTGTCGTTATTGATGAACTCGTAAGCCCATGGATCCTTGCCCTCATCATCACCAAAACCCCAAAGCTTGCCTCCTAAAATCGAATGTTTTTCGGCAAAATCAACGACTTTTTTTGCACGATTTGCTATGTCATTGAATTTTTCTATTAATTTTAAAACCCAGCTCTTATGGACTGCATCAAAATTATTGATCCACACGCGCCTGCGTTCCATCCGAGGCAAATTGGACATCTCAGCATTTACAGCATCGTACAAACCCAAAGCACCCCACCTCTCTCCTCTAGCACTCTCTTTTATATTCTTAATCAAACCCGAAATCGAGTCAAAACGTTCGGCCTTTTTTAAATGATTTTCTATACCTTTGCTTATCAATTTTATTTCATCGCGCTGGCTGATTACCTGGGATACCTTTGGTCGGAACCTTCTAGCAACAAGTAATTTCTTTCTTAATTCATCGGCATTTCGTTTAATTGCATCAATTTCTTTTGTTTTTAAATTAAAATTTATACCATTCTTTATTAAAGCTTCATATTGTTCTGAATAAAGAGTTTCAATGAAGAACAATGTTTTCAGTAGCCCTACTTCATCCGGTATGGACTCCTGCTGATAGAGGTTGAGGGCTTTTTGGAGGCACTGTTCGGCATTCACATCGTCGCCGCCCGACAGAAATGCAATAACGCCCAAGCAGTAACTCGCATCTGCCTGGGTTTTAGTTCGCGTTGACCCAGTTGCCAACCGCCCAAGCTCAGAGGCCATCTGTTTTGCGTCCCCATATTTTCCGTCGTCGATAAGGGACTCGATTTGCGCAAGAATTTGAACCCCAGCTTGCGCATTTTCAGTCGCCGAATTACGCTCCGTCGCTGGCTCTCGTTGGGGCGGTCTCGGCTCCGCAGTCTCTTTGGGTGCGGGGGTTTTGTTGTCGCCAGAAACTCTCCCGCTCTCGGCGGGTTTCGTCTCGAATTCGCGCAGACGTTTTTCGGTTTCGGCAACGGCCAAGGCAACAAGATTCTGGCG
>JBAWWF010000260.1:0-2082 GCA_037146895.1 Alphaproteobacteria bacterium
AGGTTTTTAAGATAAAAAAGCCGCCGTAGACCTCTCGGAATACAACGGCTTAAATATTATGCTTTTGAGTAAAGACTAGAAGTAGTATTTAGCACCAACGGTTAGCACTGTACGCTGGGCGCTATGTGATACGGTTTTTACCGTGAGGTTTTGGTTGTCATCAGACATGTATTGCGCGTACTCAGCAAAAAGAGCAACGTTTGTCGTTAGCTTTGCTTGCAAGCCAGCACCCAAGATGTAAGCCAAGTGAGAGCCTATGAGGGCGTCAGTGTTAGTGTTAACTGGGTTTTGATATGCTAGACCAGCAAGGCCATATACACGAACGAACTCGTTAGCTACAAAACCAACTTTTACCGTACCACCAAGAGTGTATGGGTTTTGAAAGCCAGTGGTTTCATCATCGTGTTTAGTACCAGCGTAGTTATTTGCCCAATTGCCAAATAATTCACCACCAACAAGAAGGCGAGAATAGACGTAATCATAACCAGCATGCACGCCAAGGCCAAAGCCGGCGAGACGATCACCATTAGCGAGTGTGGTTGAACTACCTGTCTTCTTAGATGAGTAAGAGGAGTTTTGGTGATTTGCCGAAGCACCAAGATAAAAGCCCTGTTGCTGAGCGGCAAATGCCGCAGGAGCGAGAGATAGAGCTGCTGCGAATCCTATTGCAGCTGTGATTTGTTTTTTTGACATAATGTACTAAACTAAAAGTTAAAATAAGTTGTATTCAAACCTTAAGGCCAGCGTTTTTAAAAAGTCAACAAAAAAATTGAAATAAAATCAATAATTTTATCTTGATACCCAACAAGAGACCTCATTTAAAAATAAATAATGAATTTTAATCTTGATTTTATATTAAGCATAGTGTTTACCTTCTCAAAAATCATTTTTACCAAAGGCTAGGATGTCTTATATTTTTACAAGCGAATCGGTCTCCCCTGGTCATCCAGATAAAACGTGCGATCAGGTCTCGGATTTACTACTAGACCACGTCCTCTCCTACGAGCCACACGCGCGTGCAGCATTTGAGTGTTTGGCAACGAAAAACAGGCTTGTAATTGCCGGTGAAGCGAGGGTAATGGATAAATCAATTTTAAAGCATGGGATTATTGAAGAAAAAATTAGAAATCTCCTAAAAAACATCGGGCACGTTTACGACGGCTTCCACTATCGTGATGTTGACTTGGATTTTATCTTCCATGAACAATCTGCTGATATCGCCATGGGCGTTGACGAAACAGAGAGCAAAGACGAAGGCGCGGGCGACCAAGGCCTGATGTTTGGCTTTGCATGCAATGAAACAGCGGAACTTATGCCATCTGCGATTTATTATGCACACAAAATTCTAGAAAACATCTGGAGCGATATTAAATCTAGTAAAATCACCGGGCTTGGGCCTGATGCAAAAAGCCAAGTGAGCCTTAAGTATGTTGATGGCATCCCCGTTGGGGCCGAGTCCGTTACAGTTTCGATTCAGCACCTAGATAGCATATCGCTGAAAGAGGTAAGACATATGGTTTTGCCCGTTATAGAACGCACTCTGCCAAAAGGATGGATGCCAAAAGACGATAGAATTTTTGTTAATCCAACTGGGAGGTTCGTTATCGGTGGGCCAGTTTCCGACACTGGCCTGACCGGCAGGAAAATTATCGTTGATACTTATGGCGGCTCTGCACCACACGGTGGTGGCGCCTTTTCTGGCAAGGATCCAACAAAAGCCGACCGTTCGGCAGCTTATATGGCACGTTATATTGCAAAAAACTTCGTCGCTTCTGGTGTATGCACAAAGTGCACGATACAACTTTCATACGTTATTGGAAGATCCGAGCCAACCTCAATCTATGTTAACTTTCATGGCAAATCAACGTTACAAGAGAGAGTGGCGGAGAACTTCCTCAAGCAACATCTTCCACTCACACCAAAGGGTATTAGAACTCACTTGGGCCTCAACAGGCCAATTTACCTCAAGACTGCAAGTTTTGGGCATTTTGGCAGGCAGCCGCTTGAGGATGGCTCGTTCTCTTGGGAAAAGGTTGACCTCGTTGATAAAATAAAGGCAATCGTGTAGAGAATTTGCTTATA
>JBAWWF010000261.1:0-2077 GCA_037146895.1 Alphaproteobacteria bacterium
CAATGTCCATTCGACAAGTGTTTGAATAATCTTAGATTTCATTTTGTTCTTTCAGCATACGAGCGTGGTGAATCTTGACTTCAGACATGATGTGGTCGAAGTTCTCTTTGTTGAGGTCATAGGTGATGTCATCACCCTTTTGGTTATAGATAAACACATCAAAGATTTCTGCTGTGTTGTGGTCGTAGGGCAGATTGAATTCTGCGGGATAGTAGTCATAACCGACCTTGACTTTCTCAAGCGTTGTTCCATCGTCATAGCTGACGAACTCATCAAAGTGGTAGTGAAGTTTGTAATCAATCATTTGGTTTCCTTAAAGGGCCAAAGCCCTGTTAATTAAGAGTATTGAACTCTGCCATCAACATAAACAACTGCGTTTTTGCCGCTTGGCAAATGCACATTGCAAGAGACTGCGCCAGTCTCAGCTTTAAGGTAACGAATCACGGAAGCGATAACTTGAAAATCGGTCATTTCTGACTCCTAAAAAGACCCCATGCGAAGTGCTAGGGCATGAACGCTATTGTATAGATTGGTGTACGGCAATCAAGCCCTTTTTAAAAATAATTGCTAGGGATTTCCCTTAGTTGTTGCTTTTTTGCAAATTGCGTTTTGTTCATTTTGCTATACTTGTTAAATGGATAAACAAAAGGCTATCACCCTTGCTGGCTCACAGAGTGAGCTTGCCAAAATATTAGGCATCACTAGGGCTGCTGTTCACAATTGGAAAACAATTCCAACTGGTCGCCTCTATCAATTGATGATCCTTAAACCAGAGTGGTTCAAATGATTGTTTTATTTTTCTTCATCTTTGTTCTCATCTTGCTTGTTGGCGAAGCTGACTTTTATTGGTGGTTGTTGCTTTTTTTCTGGCTTTTTTACGCAATCTCCACAAAAGACTAAAAATATGTATAATAGAAAGCGTCTGAGTGGCATCAGACGAGTGACGCTAATCACGGAAACCCCGCAGAACTTTGTGTGGTCTTGTCAGACGGCAAGTGAACTTTTGATTAGCGTCATTCGTTTGCTGTTGCTCTCGCCAAGAGCCAAGACCACAGAGTGTTTTACGGGGTTTTTCTTTTGGCGGCTGTGCAATGCGGTACGTCGGTGGTTGCATTCAGGGATACCCTGTTACACGAGCAAACTAAAGCAGGGGCGGTGGGCGAAGGATAGAGCCGAGTGGTTTGGACGAAAGTCTAAGAAGTCTGTCCTATGCGATGCGATGACATGGCTCCGAAGGGAAGTTATCCACAAGCAAAGCGAATGCTGTTTTAGTACGGTAAGGCTTTGCTTTGCTCAAACAATCACCAAAGGGAAGTTAAATGCAAGATTTATTCGGTAATGAGTTACCTGAACAACAAAAGAAAACAGACGAAGGGTTTGATGAATTTTGGTCTGCTTATCCTAGATGCGAGCGAAAAGGCG
Organism: Alphaproteobacteria bacterium; assembly: GCA_037146895.1. Classification (GTDB taxonomy): domain Bacteria; phylum Pseudomonadota; class Alphaproteobacteria; order Paracaedibacterales; family JBAWWF01; genus JBAWWF01. The sequence continues at coordinate 1,423 of JBAWWF010000261.1, forward strand.
AAAAGTCCGCTTGCAAAAAGAAGTGGATTGAATTTTATTATTTCAGCCAAAAACACATCATCTTGAAACATCTGCAATGGATGGTGACAACAACCCAATGGCTGAGAGACAACGGGGCATTTATTCCAGCGCCCAAGGTCTATTTAAACCAACAGCGATGGGATGGGGCAGACATTCCTGATGTAAAACCTAAAGACTTGATAGACCCCGCCTTGGCAAAGATTGAAGCTGATAGCAAAAAAGCCACACCAATGCCTGATCACATAAGACAAAAAATTGCACAAATGAAAGGTAGGTCATGAATGAGTTGGCTCTTTTCGCAGGCGCTGGTGGAGGAATTCTCGGAGGCCATTTGCTTGGATGGCGAACAGTCTGTGCCGTTGAATGGGAACAATACCCCGCAAGCGTACTGTGCGCCCGACAAAATGACGGGCTTCTCCCGCCTTTCCCAGTATGGGATGACGTACAAACCTTTGACGGAAAGCCGTGGAGAGGAATTGTTGACGTTATATCTGGCGGCTTTCCCTGCCAAGATTTGTCCGTTGCGGGGGGGGGGGGCTGGTCTTGAGGGAGGGCAGGGGGGATATTGGAAAGAGGTGGGGAGTGTTTTTGGCGGGGTTAGACAAAGGTTTGTCTTTGTGGACAACTCCCCAAT
>JBAWWF010000262.1:0-2076 GCA_037146895.1 Alphaproteobacteria bacterium
ATCATCGATCAAGAAGGTATGTTTTAAGTGGCTGTTCCGATCGTTGCTATCTGGGGGAATATAAATACACTGAGATGTTATGCTTACAAATTATGATAAATCAGGCGAGTAAAGATATCCTTCGATCGGAGGATATGACGCCCGAGCTCTATTAGTTTGGTGCCACTGCGACTTATATGATGCGAACTGGCTGAACTTTGGGAGGTGGAGGAACTATGGCTATTGGCTGTAAAAAGTCATCATCATGTAAGCCCAACAGCTTTCCGACTTTTTTAGCTGCCGTTAGTTTTATTGCGACCGTATAAAAAAGGCTGGCGCCTCCATTTTCAATCTCCTGTACTTGCTTCTTAGATAAGCTTGCCTTCGTAGCTACATCCTGCAGGGTTAATCCTGCCTTTTCTCTAGCTTCTTTCAGCTGATCGCCCAGAATATTTGGTATTTTTTTAGGCATAAGGCTATTCAACCCTCCCCTAAGACTCCAACATGCCTTTGAAACCGGCACGCATCGACTCATCATCTTCAATAAAGAAGATGTGTTTTGAAGGGTTGTGGCCAGACTGACCGTTCCTATCAGGGGTCATAGACATACACCGGATTGTTATGCATTCAAATTATGGCAAATCCGGCCAGGAAAAGATATCCTGCGATCAGAGGATGCGACGGTCTAGGGCACTATCCTTTTACTTCCCGGTATGGGATCGAAGGAAAGCTAAGAATAAATTTTGCACCGCCGCCTGTGGCATCTTCATAGGAAATTTTGCCTCCGGCATTTCTCATAATATGCGCACAGAGCCATAAGCCAACTCCCATCCCACTGGATTTGTCACTACTGAGTAGGCCAAAAAGATGTAGTTGTTTAAGCACCGGTACCCCTGGGCCTGTGTCACTAATTTCTAAGACATAGACCGCATCATCCTGATAGCCGCGCAAGGAGATCCGTTTTCCCACTGCGTCTGAACTGTTCAGTGCCTGAATGGCGTTATTGATCAGATTTAATAGCACCTGCAAAAACTGACCCTGGTGGCAAGAAATTGCCGCGTCCCCATCCAAAGTCACCTTTAATTGAATTTTTTTCGATAGCAGTTCTGACTTATAAATTGCCAAAGCATTATCAACAACATCTTGAACTTGAATGATCTCATGCAGTTCGTTATCTTTGATGAAGATGGAGCGCAGTGAGCGAATGATTTCTCCTGCGCGTTTGGCATCTTTTTCCAATTGACTGATAATTTTCCCAACCAATTCATGGCCTAATGAATTTGATTCATGCAAGGTCTTTAAAAACTGAATATTTAACAACGAGGCGCCCAAAGGCTGATTGAGTTCATGCGCAATGGAGGCAGAAAGCGCCTCGGTAGCGGAAGACTTGTTCGCCTTTAGCAAAGAGGCGATCATCGAATCTCGTTCATTCAAGAGCTTGATGACGCGCTTACTGTCCTCAAGGTTTGCGGCATCAGCTTGGGCTAACTTCTCAGCCAAAAAGCCATTGATCGAGATGAAAGAAAGAACGGTAAAGGCAACTGCAAACCATCTAATCAATGAAGTAATGAAGGGCTCGTTGAAGATACTTGATGTTGGTGCTGCAATTGAAGGGTCCGCTAAGAGCATCCACACACGAGCAACTCCAAGCACTATCTCTGCAGAGAATGTAAAAATCAGAAAGTTAATTTGACTCAAGCGCTCTCGTTTTCGCAATTGAAATAATTCAATCAATACGGCGATCACACAAAATATTAAGGTTCCAATAACAAACAACACACGGTCTTGAAAGGTCCCAAACTGCCTTAGGTATTCAAGTAAGGAACCAAATGCTAAAAACAGCCATGGCGATAAGGTAAGCAATTTTTTTACAGACTTGCCGTTTAGCTCACGGCAAAAGATAAACAGAAAGAAATAGCTGGAAAAGAAAAATGTGTTGGCAAGTACAAGGAGAAAAGGGTTTACAACTGAAGCAGATGCAAAGGATAAAAACGCCAAAATATCCATCCCTATCGCAAGCAACCAATATTGATTAGCCTTGCTGGATGTGCGCCTCGAAAAGTAAGGTATTGATGAGACGAAAATACCGACCAGCAC
>JBAWWF010000263.1:0-2074 GCA_037146895.1 Alphaproteobacteria bacterium
CAATTGCTTGCAGACCGATTTCGCCTAGAACAAGTTGGTGTACAGAAAGATCATCAGGAATATTGCATTTGATGAGATTTACTATATCTATAGCGGTGTATTCTTGCTTCATCATAGTCCGCTTGGCATAGCGTACGTCAATTTCAGCTGACTCAAATTCAGATTGGTTAAGCACTGGGGGACTTTCCTTTTCTTCTTCATCGCTAGGAGGAGTGAGCGCAGTAGAAGCATTTAAAGCATTTGACCCTGGCGTTCTTCCTTCAACTTTCTTAAGAGAAAATGGGGTATGAATTGCCGATAATTCTCTTAACATTATCCGTTTACGTGCATACGTTTCACCAGCCTGTGCCATAAATTTAAGAAGCTTTTTATTAAGAGCTGAATGAGGATGTTCTCTTTCACCACGCCGTGCATCAGAGTCGTAGTACCCTTCGGGGTGCCATTGAATACCCAAAAGAGGAGCACCATGTATCCCTTCAAAGGCTTCTACTGTATTTATTTGCGGATTCATAACGCTACCACAACGGTGTTTCCTTTCTGGAATACTAGGATCATGAACAGAGCTTGCACTGATTTTCAAAAAAGGAGGGGTGCTTAGAGGGTCAACAGCCTTCCAATGAACACTATTAACAGGGAATCTATCTGGAATTACATGAGGGGTTTTTCCCATAGCTCTTGCAAGCAAAGAATTCTTATCAACGGTTAATCCGTGTATATCAGCATTGTAGACAACTCTGTTAGTGGCATCAGAAAAATTCATCATTCTGCTAGAGACATGATCACTTACGTTAATCAAATTTTGTTCTATGTTCTTAAAAGCTCCAGAGAAAACCCCATAAGCCTGCCATAAACGCCAGGATCCTGCACAAAGTGCCAAGATAGGTTGTCCACGATTCAAAGCATCTCTAATGACTTTATGTTCGTGTTGTGCGCGAACAGCGTCATACTCACGATCACGCATTCGACCTGGAATTACCAGCAATCCGCCATCGTAAGAATTAGTTATGACGGGTGGAAGTTTTTTTCCGTTAACTTCTTCTCCAAAAGTCAGACCGTGAGCAATCTCTTTAACATAATCTTCCAGACAGGCCTTCTGTTGAGCAGAAGAAACCCCTCGTACGTTCGGAAAAGAGATCTGAGTCCTATATCCCGTAATACCTTGAAAGGTAATATGGTCATAAAAAGTTCCCTGACCATCTTTATCATCAGCAAATCCTCGAGAAGCAATAACAACAGAGGCGTTAGGCGCTCCCATGGGCTTTTCACCAGCATGCTCATGAGAACCCAGCGCTCCAAAACTTATTTTCCCATTGACATTCCGTGATTTGAAAGATGCGACTTTGACTTCCTCTTCGGCACCTACTACTACACCCGTGCTGAGAGGAGCCACAAAACCCACGGGATTCAAAGCTCTAATATTCTCTTCGATAGCTTTTGCAGAATACGTTACAGCAGTAATCTTTGTGAAAGTCGGCACAGTGGTAAAAGCTAATGGTCTCGGCGGAAAAACTACTTTGGGCCCTGAGGCAAGTAAACTGGGGTATTTGCTTTTAAATTTTTCTAATAATATCGGAGTGTTTGTGCCATTTACAAAGCGAGAAACTGTAGAGCCAGAAACACCTAAATCTGCGGCTATTTCATACTGCTTAATCCCATCAGCCTTCCATCGAAACACCTGTTCGCGTACTATATCATATTCATCAGACAGTAAAGGTTGTGCGTTAAAAAACATGAAATTCAGTATAAACGCAGTAAAAAGAAAAGTTTTTCTCATGGTAATATCCTTTATAGAAAAAGAGGTTTAGCCCCCAACATGGGCAACTCCTGAATGTGAGATCCAACATTCTGTGCTAACAGCAACCTCGCCATACAACCACACCAATAGCGCGCTGTTAGTAATAAACTTCTAAAAAACAAGCTATTCTTAATAACTCAATCTCTTACAATACTCGAACATGTGCATATTCACATGTTATAGAGCACACTAAACACCGCTCATTCCTAAAGTCAATACAATGAATGAAAAATTTTAAAAAATTTGTAGTGGCTTACTAATTAATACCATCGCCAGTCT
>JBAWWF010000264.1:0-2064 GCA_037146895.1 Alphaproteobacteria bacterium
AACTACGCAATTGACCTCAAAACAGCTTGTTCAGCTTTTTGGTGGTGGATTATGGCCATATTTAGCTCTATATGTTAAGGTTAAAAAATGATAGGATTTTTCAAGCTAACGAGTAAGCAGGATTGCAGATGATGCATCTTAAGCATGGGTGATGATATGAGCAATAAAAATCCAGAACCAACAATCAATCAAACCGATAAGCCATTTAAGTTACTCGATCCTAAGAGCGATATTGTGTTCAAGAAAATATTTGGTCAACATCCTGAATTGATCAAGAGTTTTTTGAATAGCATTTTGCCGTTGGCCAAAGGTCGGATTATTGAGTCTATAGATTATTTACCACATGAACAGGCTCCTCGTATCCCCTCTATGAAAAACACCATTGTTGATGTGAAGTGCACAGACCAAGATGGTCACATTTTTATCGTCGAGATGCAAATGACCTGGAGCACTAGCTTCCTAAAGCGGTTTCTTTTTGGGACATCTAAGGCATATGTTCAACAGCTAGATCGCGGAAACACCTATGATACCCTCTGTCCAGTTTATGGTCTAGCTATCGTCAATGAAACGTTTGACAAAACCACCAAAGATTGGTTCCATCACTATCGATTAACTAACGTTCAAGACCTTGATAAGTCTCTAGAGGGTTTGGAATTAGTGTTCCTAGAGTTACCAAAGTTCACACCTCAAACATTTATTGACCGGAAGATGGGTGCATTGTGGCTGCGTTTTTTGAAGGAAATTGATGGGCCATTATTGTCAATTCCGCAAGAATTCCAGGATAATCCTGATATAGCAAAAGCGGTTGAGCTTACACAAGAATCATCTTATACGAAAGCAGAGCTAGAAGCCTATGACTACTACCTCGATGCTGTGCGCGTTGAGCAGACGATACGTGTAGACTCTAAACGGAGTGGTTTGGAAGAAGGAGAGCAGATCGGAATTGCCAAGGGTAAGGCAGAGGGTAGGGAAGAAGGAGAACAGATAGGGATCAGGAAAACAGCACTTAATATGCTAAGGGGAGGTATGAGTATTGATAGTGTGAGCTCATTCACGGGGCTTTCTGTTGATGAACTGGAGAATTTGCTAAAGTCCGGACTGTAGTTTAGTCGACAATGTTAGTGTCGACGATCCAGCCGTTTTTTGTTGTGTTTTCTGGCTTTTGGGCCTCCTATTTTCCATAAGATAAATTATAAAACAACCTCTAACTTCGTCGGAAATTTGGAGGGTTTGGGCTTGGAAGGCCTGGTACCCTAGAATTGGTAAACTCCCCTGAACGCCGCGCTGTCGTTAGCTTTTGTTGCTACTTTGCACATTACCGCAGCTTGTCGCACACCACCCCGGTATAGCAAATCGTATATCTCCTCCATACAAACTAAAGTAACCTCAACTCGATATAATGAGTTGAGGTTAGTAAAACTAATTGCTACACTCCACATTTCTGTCTCTTTGAGTGTGTTTGCTTAAAGTAGTACGCAACCGCCCCCACGGCCACCTCCCCCTTGGCATCCTCCGGATGGCCGGGCAGCCATCTCTCTTGCGTGACGGCTCGCCATTTCGCTCATTTTGGCATCTTGTTTTTGTTGCATTGCTTGCATTTGCGCCACGAATTGCTGTGATTGTGCATCATTCTTCTTGCGCATTTCAGCTATTTCCATATCCCTGTCATCTCGCTCCTTCTGCATCCTAGCCGCCATTGCCACCATTTCTTGGTCACGTTTTTCGATGGCAATCGCTAGCGCTTCACTCTTTTGCTTTGCTTCCTGAGAGGCTCTATTGAGATCCCCCATCTCTTTTTGAAAAACACGTTCTCTGTCCGCAGCCTGCCTTTCTAAACTTTCAAAGGCAGCTGCTTTCTGCTTTGCCTGTTTTTCAGCAAGCCTAGCCTTCTCTTGTGCCGCCTCCTTCTCCGCTCTACTTAGGTTTGCATCTGCCTGGGCTGCTAAATTCGCTTGATGCTCTATCATTGCTCGATCTTGTGCCTCTACATTTTCTCTTTGAGCTATCTCTGCTTGTGCTTTTGCGGCGGCGGCACTCTGCTCTGAAGCGTCGGCTCTCACTTTG
>JBAWWF010000265.1:0-2038 GCA_037146895.1 Alphaproteobacteria bacterium
ACGAGAAGAAAGGTATCATTCCCGGCCTGCTGGAACGCTGGTATCGTGAGCGACACTCTCAAAATGGCTTTTGAAACTTGGATTCAGGCGAATACCCTGGTACCACAGTGATCTTGATATAAATAATTCTGGATGCTCAGCTAAAATATGTTTTTTTCCTGCTGATATCAACGCGCCACCTTCTATCAACGCGCCACCTTCATTGGTCCAGCTGCCCAAAGCATCTATTCCATGGACCTCCCAGCCTTTATAACCTTCATCACCGCTTAGGATTAGCTCCTCAAATATTCGGTGCGGGCTAATATTCGGAGCCATAATGTCAAGCTGCCGCCCTGTCTCCTCCACTAACTTCTTCCATGTACTTTGAGAAAAGGCCTCGATAGTTTTTCTAAAGGATTCTTGCTGAAAATCCGTAGCAACATCTGTCACTTGTTTAATAAATGCAGGAGTAACAACAGGGGCTTTACGTTGTTCATCAAGAGTTTCCGCAAAAGTTTCTTGGGCACGGGCCTTATCGTAAATAGAATCTATAGCTAAAACTGCACCCATATGCCGTTTGTAGATGCTATCTTTACCTTCATTAACTTTTTCCCAGCACTCGTCAGGATTATGCTTAAAATAAAGCTGTGACAAGATAGCTGGAATGCCTGGTAAATTGTTACGTGTTCTGGCAATAGAGGCAATGATTTGTTGACGTTCTGCGGGCGTTGCCACGCGCTTTTTACTAACGCCATATTTGCCCGCAAGCGTAGCACTAACTTCTTGGCTAATTTCTTGGAAAGCAGCAAAATCTTGTTTCAGCTCAGCATCATCTCGCTTTTCCTCTAGCTCACGTAGCCATGCTAAAGCTTTCATACCTTTGGGTTTTTGAAGTTCCTCATCTGCGGCCTGAATTGATGAGGGATAAGAAAAAGCTAAAACTAGAACGAAACAAGCCTTAAGAAAAACAGTCATAAATACACCTCCTTATTAAGTTATCAAGTATCTATAACTGCAAAAAAAACACATTGCAACCCAATATTAAATAAAAATTTTTAAGTAAATATTTGTTAATTCCTATCTTATACTCAAATTCAGCCATAAACCCCTGTCTCATTGCTTTGTGAGTTCTTTAGATAAAATTTATGTTAAAAATATTATTGTAATAAATCTTGTTTCTGGATATAGGTCTTAATAGCAGGCGATGAAGTTTAGGTGTATCGATGTCAATCTTTCTTAAAGCTTGTCTCTCTCTGTTTTTAGCCATTTCTTCACTAGCATCTCTTGAGGCGGCATACGATGGGCTGAAAAAGCCAGATCGTCTGCCAGCATTAAAATGGCTGCGTCAACTGGAAGAAATGAGAGACGGTGCCGAACAAAATATGGATTTTGAAAAATCACGCGAGGCCTACAAGATCACCTTAGAAATCAGCGCAACCCTTGCTGGTAAATATGGTTTGAGCAAAAAGCGCGTGGCAACGCCTGCGGAGCGACAACAAATGATTGCTTCCATAGTACGCACGCGCCATGATTCCCCAAACATGAAATCTATATTGTCAAAAGTGTATTTTAAGCACGATGCTGATGGTTGTTGGGAAAGAGTTAACAATGATCCTATCTACGCACGTCATATTGGTGTCTTGCTAGCCGTGGATGCCCTTGCCCTAGTTATAATTAGTGCTAACAAACCACCGGAGTTTATGGAGAAGGTTAAAGCAGCAAACTCGCCGTCTACTATTCCCTCCACGTTTGTTCAAGCTGTCACCAATATCGCAATACAAAATGATCATTATTCCAAAAGCTCTTGTCACACAAATTACGAAAATATCAAAAAGGCCATATCTTTATTTTCTCCTAATACGTGGCAAATAATAGTAAGAGAGACCAGTCAGCAGTTTATTTCTCCTGCCGCGCAAACACCATTAGAAACTGCAAAAGAAGTTGGAGGGAAGTTGTCGATAATGGAAATGCGTTATGGTGTGGCAGTCGCCATTAATGACTATAAGTCGCTTGATGGCAAAGACGCGGCAAAACTCGGGTATGCGGGGACACGGTGTAG
>JBAWWF010000266.1:0-2032 GCA_037146895.1 Alphaproteobacteria bacterium
TTTTATTCAGGCAGAATCGCAGCGTAATCTTTGTCTGCCAAAAACCCAAAATTAGCACGTCAAATAATTTATAGCATTCGAAGAAGCTTGTTGATAAAAGTGCTGTAAAAGATGCATAATCAAAAGGAAAGGGAGTTATTAAATATGTACAAACCACAAAAGTTTTTTTTAACATTGACACTAACCTGTCTGGCAGGTTGTGCCGAAAACATGTCACAACAAATACCAAATACAATTCAGGACACGGCAAGAGCTGCTCAGTATTTTGATGATGAACTGAGTTTCAACACCGGCATAGGTGGTGCTGAAGAAGCAATTGGTTCAAAGAATATTACCATTGTGGATGTGCGCGCTGCCAAAGATTATGCAGCGGGCCATATCCCTGGAGCTATTAATATACCATATGATAAATGGAATTCTTTCAAAGGCCAAGAAACGGAGATTCCTGGGTTACGGAAAGACGGATTCAATTATATCTATTGCTATACATTATTGTGTAACTTATCGCAAAAAGCAGCGAAGAAGTTTGCAATGTTAGGGTACCCAGTTAAAGAAATGAAGGGTGGCTTTGATGATTGGAAGGCTCATAAGTTTCCGATTGAGAAGTAAAGATGATTAGGCGTAGTAGTTGATGCTAGCTCTTATTGCGGGCGGCGGAAAGTTGCCAAGTCAAGTGATTGCTGCGGCCCAAGAACTCAACAAGCCTTTTTTGATTATCGCTTTTACCGGACAAACCGATCCTGAACTCGTTGCGGGGCATCCGCATTACTGGACGCATCTGGGGGCTGTGGGTGATATTGTGACCCACCTGCACGCTAATGCAGTCAAAGAAATTGTCATGGCTGGCAATATAAAACGTCCGGCTTTTTCAGAAATGCGTTTAGATGGTATGGGCGTGCGTTGGCTGGGACGCATTGGCTGGCGAGCATTTGGTGATGATGGGGTGCTCTCATCAATTACCAATTTATTAGAAGAGGAAGGCTTTGCTGTGGTTGCGGCTGCGGCTTTGCTCGGAGAAGGGCTATTATCTCCATCAGGAGTTTTAGGAGCACACCATCCATCAGATGCGGATCGCCAGGACATTGCCCGCGGCATTGAGGTAATTAAAGCTTTGGGAACCGTTGATGTTGGTCAAGCTACGGTTATCCAACAAGGTTTGGTGCTAGGGGTTGAAGCCATTGAGGGCACAGAAAAACTGCTGGAGCGTTGCGGCACTTTGCGTCGCGCTGGTCCAGGCGGCGTTCTCGTTAAGATCGCTAAACCTGGGCAAAGCCACCGCGTTGATTTGCCCACCATTGGTGTAGATACAATCACTCAGGCTAGCAAAAGTCAGCTGGTGGGAATTGCTCTCCAAGCGGGTGCTACCCAGATCATTGACCGCGAAAACGTCATCGCCCTCGCCGATAAACTTGGACTGTTTGTAGTGGGCATGGATGTTTGATGCCACGGCTCCCAACTCTAGACGACGTCATCATTGCTGACAAAACGGTTCTCGTGCGTGCAGATCTCAATGTTCCTCTACACAAAGGCCACATCACGGATAAGACTCGTATAGAGCGTTTTATTCCGACGCTTAACTATCTTGCCCATAGGAATGCACGCATTGTCTTGATTTCGCACTGCGGTCGCCCTCAAGGGAAGGTGGATCCGCAGCTGTCTTTGCGGCCAATTCATGTGGCGTTAGCGGAACTATGGGGTCGTCCTCTCCAATGGGCGGATGATTGCATAGGACCTAGCGCAATCCAAGCCGTTGCTGAGTTACAACCAGGAGAGGTGGTTTTGTTGGAAAATTTGCGTTTTCATCCTGGGGAGGAAGCAAATGATCCGCATTTTGCGCGAAGCCTGGCTAGCCTAGCTGATATTTATGTCAATGATGCTTTTTCGTGCTCGCATCGGGCGCATGCATCGATTGTCGGGATTGCTGATTATCTGCCGTCCTTTGCTGGCCTATCATTAAGGCTTGAGCTGGAAGCTCTTACCCAAGCACTGGAAACACCACAGAGGCCAGTGATGGCAATCGTTGGCGGATCAA
>JBAWWF010000267.1:0-2031 GCA_037146895.1 Alphaproteobacteria bacterium
ATACCTATGCTCCTGGGTACCGGACAGCAAGAAAATAGGGCACTCGCTTACGCTCGCTGCTATTTTCTAGCTTCCGGTATGACAGTGGGGGCACCTCTTATGGCTTTCTCTTTTATCCCGAACTGAGGTTCAATTATGGAATCACATAAATTCAGTCGGGTGGTAAGCTATAGCTTTAAAAAACGCTGGCCTTATCGTGCGGCTCGTGGTAAGAGTAGGTCGTCACTTAACGATAAAGAGAGAGTTTATGTCATTAACCCTTGATGATTTGCGAAAAATTGAGAAGCTGGCACATATTAAAGTGCCTGAGCACAATCAAGAAGCTCTCTTGAATGCTTTATCCAACATTCTCGGATGGGTAGATCAGCTTGCACAAGTCGACACCAAAGGTATAGAGAATTACTCTGATTTATATGCAATTACGTTGCCAGAGCGGCCAGATGTAGTCACAGATACTCAATGTGTTGATGCGGTTATGGCCAACGCTCCTGAGTCTTCCCACCGTATGTTTGCAGTTCCTAAGGTTGTTGAGTAACCATCATGACTGAATTAACCAAATTAACTATTGAGCAAGCGCGCAATGGCCTTGCAAAAAAACAGTTCTCCGCGAAAGAATTAACGAGTGCACATCTAAAACGCATGGAGCAAGCCAGTGGTTTGAATGTGTTTATTACGCAAACACCAGAGCTAGCTCTGCAAACGGCCGAGGTTGCCGATCAACGGCTGGCTGGCGGCGAGGCTCGTTTGCTCGAAGGGATTCCGCTAGCGATCAAGGATTTGTTCTGCACCAAAGGTGTGCGCACTACCGCCGGATCGCGTATTCTCGAAAACTTTATTCCTCCCTATGAGTCAACAGTTACCCAGAACCTATGGGATGCTGGTGCAGTTATGCTTGGTAAGGTCAATATGGACGAGTTTGCCATGGGGTCTGCAAATACTAACAGTGCTTTTGGGCCAGTGATCAGTCCGTGGCGGCGTCTCGATGAACCACAAAAGGATTTGGTCCCAGGTGGCTCTTCTGGTGGCTCATCAGCTGCCGTTGCTGCGAACATGGCCATGGGGGCCACGGGGTCAGATACGGGCGGTTCCATCCGTCAGCCCGCGGCATTTTGTGGTCTTGTCGGAATCAAGCCAACTTACGGCCTGTGTTCACGTTGGGGAATGGTGGCGTTTGCTTCCTCGTTAGACCAAGCGGGACCGATAACGAAAACAGTAACTGATGCAGCTCTTATGTTGCAGGCCATGGTTGGATATGACCCTAAGGATTCAACCTCAGTAAACGTACCCCATCCTGATTATTGTTCAGCACTTTCGGGTGATATCCGTGGGCTTCGTGTTGGGATTCCTCAGGAATATGTGCAGAGCCTTACGCCTGAGGTGCAGACACTCCTCAACCAAGGCATCCAGTGGCTACAGGAGCAAGGGGCTACTATCAAAGAGGTGAGCTTGCCCACCACATCGCATGCTTTGCCGGTGTACTATATTATTGCTCCAGCCGAGGCATCGTCAAATCTTGCTCGCTATGATGGTTTGCGTTATGGCAAACGGGTTGCGGGCAGTACCCTGGATGAGATGTATGAAAACACTCGTGGAGCTGGTTTTGGTGATGAGGTGCAGCGGCGGGTTCTGATGGGGACTTATGTTTTATCGGCTGGGTATTATGATGCGTACTATAACCAAGCCCAGAAAATCAGGACATTGATTGCTAGAGATTTTGAACGAGTTTTTGGAGATGTTGATGTGCTGCTAACGCCAACAACGCCAACGGCAGCTTTTGCTATCGACGAAAAGCCAACAGATCCGGTTACTATGTATTTGAACGATGTTTTCACGGTTACTGTGAACCTTGCCGGATTGCCAGGCATATCAATTCCTGTTGGCTTATCGGCGCAAGGATTGCCACTGGGGCTACAACTTATTGGTCCTAAATTTTCAGAAAGCGTGCTGTTTAATGCATCAATAGCTATTGAGCAAGCTGCTGGCTTTGCTGAACAAGTCACAGCATTGGGAAAGGTAGTCTGAATATGGCAG
>JBAWWF010000268.1:0-2012 GCA_037146895.1 Alphaproteobacteria bacterium
CATTATATTTTTTCCTTCCTTGTTATTATGCGATCAACTATAGCACAAAACCACGCCGAGGTCATGTTTTTATCGCACAATCGCTAGACAAGAAACAATAATGCTAAGCCTAAAAAAACTAGATAGCCCAAGACATCGGTCGTCGTCGTCAGTAGTGGTCCAGCCGCTACCGCTGGGTCAACCTTTATCTTGGCAAATAATAAGGGAATCAATGTTCCCGCGGCACCAGCCCAGATAATATTAAAAATCATTCCGATAGTTAAGACGATTCCTAAGCGCAAATCGTGAAACCACCAAGCAATGAGTGCCCCCAGTGGCAAAGAAAATATCATGCTGTTAGCTAAGCCAATGCGCAGCTCCTTAATTACAGCAGCAATTATGGACTTTTTGTGAAGCCCTAGTTGTTGTGTTGCTAGGGCCCGCACGGTAACGGTAACTACTTGCATTCCTGCATTGCCTCCCATTGCTGCAACAATTGGCATAATAACCGCTAAAGCAATCATCTTTTCAATAACAAACTGAAATTGGTAAATGACACTAGAGGCGAGCAATGTATTAACAAGGGTGATAGCCAACCAGCGCAGGCGGTAAAACGAAGTTTCCATGATAGAAGCGCGATAATCAGCAATGCCCGCTCCTGTTAGATAGAGTAAATCCTCATCAGCTTCTTTATCCAAAACCGTAACAACATCATCGGCCGTAATCATTCCAACAATATGCCCCGAGCGATCAACAACGGGCGCGGACACCAAGCCATATTGACGAAAAATGTGGCCCACTTTCTCTTGGTCTAAATCAGCAGGAATACAAATAGGTTGCGGATCCATAATATCTCGCAACAAAACGTCTGATGCTACCCGTAGTATCCGATGCAAAGGAATGCTCCCTAAAGGAAGATGCAGCGGATTGTGGATAAAAATCTCATAGAAAGCGAGAGGTATATCGGCACGGTTGCTAGCAAGCAGCTTATTTAAGTCCTCAACCGTTGCGCAATCGGGCAAGCTCAAAACCTCGTGCTGCATCAACCGTCCTGCGCTATCCTTAGGATAGTGCAAGCTTTTCTTTAAAAAGGCGCTCTCTTCCGGCGACATGACGTTTAATACTTCGTGTCGCCGCTTAACGTGAAGATCTTCGATAATCGTCAGCGCATCATCGCTTTCAAGACCTCTAATAGCTGTTGCAATTTCTTGAGAAGTCAGATGCTCAAGGACATCGTCACGCGCCCAATCCGCTAAAGCAATTAAAACCTCTGGAGATAAATCAGGCACCAAAGAAATTAAGAGACGACGCTTTGGAGGCGTCAGCCATTCAATAGTATCAGCAACATCAGCAGAATGATGTGTTTGTATGATTGCCGAAAGCGATTCCCGATTCTGGGAATGAAGAGCTCGGACCACGCTCTCACGCAGCTCCTCGTGCAAGTCAGTCTCTGCGGCGGCGACTACTTTGCGCTTGGCATCGCCGCCGAACAGCTTCATTTAACCTTTTTCACTTTCGCCAAGGGATTGTGCCTCAACTACAGCAAGAGTTGCTAAATTAAGGATACCCCGCACAGTGATAGAGGGCGTCATAATATGCGCGGGCTTTGCAATGCCTAATAGCAACGGGCCAATACTCAAGCCGTTTTTAAGGCTTTTGATCAAATTATACCCGATATTTGCTGCATCTAAGCATGGCATAACCAAAAGATTGGCCCTGCCGACAAGCGTTGAATTGGGGAAAATACGCATGCGAACTTCTGGTGAAAGTGCCGCATCGGCGTGCATCTCACCATCAATTTCCAGCTCTGGGTCGCGGTTGCGTATCATCTGGAGTGCTGAGCGCATCTTCAGTGAAGAATCAGTATTCAAAGAACCAAAACTTGAATGCGATACTAAAGCAACCTTCGGGATTATGCCAAACCGCCTGATCTGTTCAACGGCCTTTATCACCATTTCCGTCAGCACTTGTGGTGTCGGGTTGGGATTTACGTAAGTATCACAAATAAAGAGAACACCCTCGTCAATGAGCAG
>JBAWWF010000269.1:0-2011 GCA_037146895.1 Alphaproteobacteria bacterium
CTATTAAGTACTTTATTCGTTTATGGGTTTGCTTATTTTGATGTTTTGATAATAAATATCTTTACGATGCTCATTTTCTTCATTATTAGATTTCATTTTATGATTTATAAACTTAACAAATCTACAAGCGATGACGAATAATTTAAAAGTATTACGAGCTATTAAAAATATTTCGCAAGAAGAATTGGCAAAACAAATTCAAGTCAGTCGGCAAACTATAAACGCTATGGAAAAAGGAAAATACGTTCCTTCAACAGTTTTAGCATTAAAGTTAGCCCGTTTTTTTGAGAAGCCAGTAGAAGAAATTTTTACTTTAGAAGTAACCGATTAATAGAAATCCCATCAAATTTAACACTTGATGGGATTTTTATATTATTTTTTGAAATTTGCAATTCCTTGTTTCAACCAATTTTCATATAATCTTGCATCGGGGTCATAACTTGAAGTTGGAGTCACAGAATTTAAATTATAACCTTCTACATCCACCAAAACGTATAAGGGTTGCGTGTTGGTTTTATATTTTGTAATCCGGGAAATCAAGATCATTGCCATTTGGATCTCCATTAATACCGCAAAAGTTAGCAGAAAGCTTTCGGTGATTTCCATTCCGCCCACCTTGCCGGTCAGCAGTTGTTTTAAATCATCGGCATGCATGAGGGTAAATACATCACAAAAAATGAAATTAAGGGTTAAAAAAATCCAGAGGGTTGAGAGTGTTGTTTTTTTGTCCATCATTGAAGTTCGGTATTAAGCTGTCGAATATACCAACAATTGCCTAATTTTGCGATCATTATTTAGGAGCATTATGAAAAATCATTGGAATACTTCGTGTAAGTTTTTTTCTCTTCATTTGGGTGCCTTGGGTATAGCCGGGATATTGTTGGCGTTGGCGGGTTGTCATTCATCCGGTGTTTTTACTCCTGAAAAACTGTTTCGCACCTTAAACTCCGATGAATCCGGTGTTCGTTTTGCAAATATGCTCCACGAAACGCCAGATCTGAACATCATCAAATACCTCTATTATTACAATGGCGGCGGTGTGGCGGTAGGGGACGTCAACCAAGACGGAAAACCCGACTTGTTTTTCACTGCCAACCAAGGCGCCAATCAATTGTATCTCAACGAGGGAAACCTGCATTTCAAAGAAGCAACTGCCGCTGCGGGGATTGTTTCCAATGGCGGCTGGAGCACTGGCGTCACCATGGCGGACGTAAACGGGGATGGCGCCTTGGATATTTATGTTTGCCAAGTGGGCAATTATTTGTCGCTAAAAGGGCATAACCTCTTGTATATCAATGATAGTAAAGGGCATTTTTCTGAAGAATCAGCGGCTTATGGACTCGATTTTCGCGGGTTTTCCACACAAGCTGCTTTTTTTGACTACGATCGAGATGGCGACTTAGATGTCTATTTACTCAACCACTCTGTTCACGCACCAGAGAATTATGGCGATGCCAGTATTCGAGAAAAAAGGGATTCACTAAGCGGCGATCGATTGTACCGCAACGATGGCGCGCATTTCACTGATGTAAGCACGCATGCCGGAATTTTTGGTAGCCGCATTGGTTATGGTTTGGGTGTGGCAGTTGGTGATATCAATAATGATGCTTGGCCGGACGTTTACATCTCCAATGATTTTCACGAAAACGACTACGTTTATTTCAATCAAGGCAATGGCAAATTTCGTGAAAACATCCGCGGTACCTTGGGGCATAGCAGCTCCTTTTCCATGGGCAACGACATTGGCGATTACAACAACGACGGCTGGTTGGATCTCATCACCCTCGATATGAAACCTGATGATGAAACGGTGCTAAAAAGCTCTGCTGGCGCCGATCCTTACAATATTTACCAGTTCAAAGTCAATTTTGGGTATTACCACCAGTACCCGCGAAATATGCTCCAACTGAATCAGGGAAATTTGCAAGGGACTACCGCACAGTTTTCAGAAATTGGTCAGTTCCTGACTGAAAAACTCAAAGCCAAAGGCACTTACGGTGCTTCCCAGTTC
>JBAWWF010000270.1:0-2010 GCA_037146895.1 Alphaproteobacteria bacterium
CGGAGAGTGTCCAGAGCCACATGGCGGTTAGGCGGGCATCTTCTTCAAAGTTGGATGTGTCTGCGTCTTTAAAGATGGTGCTGAGGGCTTCTTTGGAGATGGCTGCCCAGACATATTCGAGGTATTCGCGCAGAGGGACGATTTCACCGCTTGCTTTTTCGACGCTGGAGTAACGGGAGAAGATTTCGAGGGCGGGACCTAAACAAGCAAAGATGGCATCGGCTCCAACTACGCCTTGTTCGGTGAGGCGTGGCATCCATTCTTTAATCCGTATCGGTAGTTGTTGCAATACATCCCGCCAATCGCCTATATCGTTATTATCTCGCGGACGACAGACAAGATGAACTGAAGAGGCTAGTACAGAACGATTTTGAGCAATTACTCTACCTGACATTTCAGTATCAATAGACCATGCAGCAGTAATAATCCATCCTGCATCTACCATAGCTTGTAGCATTGCCTCCCACCCTCTTGTGGAAGTGTGGGCAAAAACAACAACACCAATTCCGTCAGTTGTTAGGATTCGAGAACCTTCAGATAACGCAATCTGCATTCTAGATTCATAAAAAGCGCTATTTTTCCCTTCTTTCGCAAACTCATGTCCTGGAGATTGAACAATAATCTCATCCTCTTTATCAATCAAGTTTGCAACAAAAAATTCTGGATAGTTTTTTGAAAGAGAACGTCTTAACCAAACGTAGAAAAAGTCAGCTAAATCTGCATATTGCATTGAAAAATAGTATGGTGGATCTGTTATAAAAACATTTGCTGATTGGTCAGGTAATGGATGATTAGTAGCAGAACTTTTCTCAGCTTGTCCTTTATGATCAACAGATTTTGAGCAATGATTAAGCATTTTTTCAACCCAATCAACCTCAGACATAATGTCACCTGTAGCACCGCCAAGTAAATTAACCTCACAGAAATCAAAAACCATTGGTAACGCTTGTCGAGCAAAAGTATTACCTGCCATATATTCAGCAGAAGATTTCCAACGACACAAAGAACTGCTCTTATCTGCAATTTTATCGACAATAAATGCTAAGCAAGTTTTGATAGGCAACTCAATGCCGTCATTAGATAGCGAAAGTAATTTAATTTCTAATTCATGAACTAGTTGAGATAAAACACCTAGTGATAAACATTGACGACTAGTAAAATAATCTTCCCAAGTCAACATTCCATAAATAGAGCCACGGTTAACAAATGTATGATAATGCTCCGTTGATTCATTAGGAATTAGGCTTAATGCTTTCTGATGTTTATTTTTTAAATCGTCAAGCTTGGCTGTAGCTTTCAAAATTGATGCTAAATCTTCTTCATTTGGCAAACGATAAAAACGACCTTGCGTACTTGACTTTGTTAGTACTATCGAAATAAGTCTGGAATCAACTGCACCTCCTTTTCGCTCTTTAAGTTGGCGTTTTACCGATGCCACAGGAGTGGTAAATCCCGTCACAGGACAAGTCCCCGAACCTCTAGCCACCGTTCCCTTTTCAACGTCCTTCTCATTCTTTGGCTCAAAAATCTCCAACAAAGGACGACGCACCTTGCGCGTTAACCCATCCGCATAGGTCACATCCATCACCTCAGTTTGCACAACTCCCGAAGTATCTCTTACCCAGCGCAAAGCCTTATATCTACCAGCCTTCTTTGCCAACCAGAGCGATCGCATCAAAGGCACTTCCACAGGAATCCCCGACCCATCATCAGGAGCCTCAGAAATAATTGTCCTTGCCCATAGATAAGCGATCGGAGTCGAGCCATCCTCATCTTTAGGATAAAACTCCGCTAACTCCTTCTCTGCTTCTTCCTTTACCCATTGCCCCCACTTCCGCACCTCATCCGCCAAGCGCTGACCATACTTAGGGATATATTCCAAAACCACCTTGTTCAACAACACCGCCACAGGATTCAGGTCACTCGCAAACGCATCCGCCCCCACCCGCAAAGCTTCTAATGGTATCGAACCACCTCCCGCAAACGGATCAACCACAAGGGGGCGTGTCC
>JBAWWF010000271.1:0-2006 GCA_037146895.1 Alphaproteobacteria bacterium
CAATGACGAAAGTGGCGTCATTACTAGCTCTCCGCCGTCATTGCGAGGAGTTTACACGCACGCAATCCAGGATCTTTCTTAACAAAAATACAACTATTCATTTATAAATTACTCTAAATGAACAGTAATTGTGGTCAACCCCGAGGATCTTGCTCGTCCTATTCGACTAAAGCGATATCAGGAGCATCTAGGGCTTTCATTCCGACAACATGATAACCAGCATCCACATGGTGAACCTCGCCTGTAACACCACTGGATAGGTTGCTCAACAGATAGAGCCCCGCACCAGCAACGTCATCAAGGGTAATATTCCGCTTCAGGGGTGCATTATACTTATTCCATTTTAGCATATAATGGAAATCACCGATGCCAGAGGCAGCAAGCGTTCGTGCAGGCCCAGCGCACAGAGCGTTAACGCGAATATTTTGTCCACCCAGGTCGACGGCTAAATAGCGTACGCTGGATTCAAGTGCTGCTTTGGCAACGCCCATAACGTTATAGTGTGGGATAACTCTCTGTGAGCCTTGGAATGTCATTGTAATAATGGATCCGCCATCGGTCATAAGCGGTGCTGCATGTTGACAAGCTGCTGTGAATGAATAACAAGAAACATCAAGTGCTTGCAAAAAAGCTGCCCGTGGAGTTGCAATGTACTGTCCTTTTAAGGTCTCGCGATCAGCAAAAGCAATGGCGTGGACAAGGAAATCAAGCTTTCCCCATTTTTTCTTAATTGTGTCAAAAGTTGCTGCCATTTCAGCGTCATTAGAAACATCGCAACGCAACACTAAGTCGCTCCCGACGGACTCAGCTAGTGGAGTAACGCGCTTCTCAAGGGTTTCTGTTTGGTAGGTAAACGCCAGCTCTGCTCCATGAGCTGCCGCCAGGCTGCTAATCCCCCATGCCAGTGAGTGATCATTGGCGACACCCATTATTAAGCCTTTTTTACCCTGAAGTAATTTCTCGCTCATCTCTATAAATTCCCTAATTAACGCCTATCTTTGTTATGGACCTAATCGGGTCCTTGATGCAAGTCCTAAGGAGCCAAGCAGCAATTAAACAAACAAACAACCAGAAAAACATGTCGCGGTACTTTGCATAAATTGTTGTTGATGCCAGAGCGCGGGGTAGCTGAAAGTCGATATATCCAACAACATCTGTGGATAATTGGTAAAGAATGCGTCCCATAGGATCAATAACCGCCGAAATGCCGTTGTTCGCACTGCGAACAAGCGGTAGACCTTCCTCGATAGCGCGCACGCGTACGTTCTGCAAATGCTGCGACGGACCTGATGATAGACCGTACCAAGCATCATTGGTAATATTCAAGAGCCATTGTGGGGGCTGGCCTGCTAGGGTAACGGCACTTGGGAAGATGGCTTCAAAGCAAATCAGAGGGGAGAATGGCGGCAGAGGTGCAACGTTTAGTGTTTGTATTCCTGTGCCCGGGGTATAATCCCTGGAACCGTGACTTAGCTTATTAAAGGGTAGCAGGGCTTTTAGAGGGACATACTCACCGAAAGGAACAAGATGCGCTTTATCATATGTTCCAACGATTGAGCCTTGGGTATTGATGGCAAAGAGGCTTGCGTGCAGAACATTGCTCTGAGTATCAAGGCGCGGACCTCCGACAATCAGGAGGCCATGCGGTGGAACTGATTCCTGGAGAAGCGATTGAAAGAGGGGCTGTTGTCCAATAAAAAAAGGAACCGAAGACTCGGGCCAGATGACGGCATGTAGTGGTCGTTCTCCGGCTAATTGCGATAACTCGATGTGACGGGCTAGGTTGTCATACCTAGTCTCGGGTGTCCATATTCCCTGTTGTTCAATGCATGGTTGAACAAGGCGAATATTAATGGGATGCATAAGGGTTTCGGGATAGTTTTGTAAGCGATTTTGCCCATAAAACCATAGACCACAAAGGATAGTGGCCGAAAGGAGGAGTAGGGGCTTGATTTTCGTGGAGATTAAAGCAAAACAAAAAACCGTAAGAAAGCTTAAACCATAAC
>JBAWWF010000272.1:0-1968 GCA_037146895.1 Alphaproteobacteria bacterium
TTGTATTCGGGGAATGATAGTTGCGTACTTTTCCTGCCATTGTTCTAGTCCATCATCCGAAAGAATAAGCTGCGCCTGGATCGCTACCGCATCACAAGATAAATGCACAAGCATGGATTCTTGCCAATCTGTATGGCATTTTACTTTGCTAAGCACGTCTTGCAAATTTCCGAACGCAAAAGCCTCGCTAGCTTGGAAGTAAAGGGGGCCTTGCACTTCCGCGGGCTTATTCGCAGTATTTGCTAAATGATGGATCATGAGAACATCTGGAATCAGCGATAATTGTTGCAGCTTTTCCGCTAAGGGCTTGGGGAAATCCTGCCAAAGGGCCACACTATCTGCGTAAGCCTGCTGTTGTTTATCGGTCATCCACAGTGGAACAGTTGCCAAAAGCTCATGAATCTCAGGCGGCAGCTTGCTCTTTATGCCTGTTCGAATAAAACGGGTAATACTGTTTCCCAAAATGTTTTGGATGCTTTGAAATGCCTGCATCTGTTTGGTGACAGCTATTTTATTGTCCATACTTTCGATAGCCTGCCATACATCGTCCATTTTTAACCAGCCATGGATCAAAAAGAAAGCCTCGACGATTGCCGGGGCCGCAATACCATGAGCCGCTACTTGCTCCAGGATAAACAGTGGCCCCATGCGATTGATCAATATATTAGCTAAAGCTGTGGCAATAATTTCTTTGCGTAGTGGATGTTCCTTAATCGCCTGCGGGAACTTCTCTTGGAGGGGGGTTGGAAAATAAGCAAACAAATATGATTCGTAAAAAGGATTACCACACAAAGGATCACTCAACAGCTCGCTGTAGAGGGCATTTTTACTGTAGGAGAGTAAGATAGCTAATTCAGGGCGTGTTGGTCCTTGGCCGTGCGCTACCCGTCGTTCAATATCTTCATCACTAGGTAAAGACTCAAGGTCACGATCAAGTTTTACAGTGTTTTCTAAGTGGTGAATTAAATTCTGCCAACGTCCCCAATGATCAGCACCAAGGCGTTCGAGCTGTGAAAGAATTTGCGTTTGCTGATAGTTGTCTTTGAGGATCAACTGAGTAACATCCTCTG
Organism: Alphaproteobacteria bacterium; assembly: GCA_037146895.1. Lineage (GTDB taxonomy): Bacteria > Pseudomonadota > Alphaproteobacteria > Paracaedibacterales > JBAWWF01 > JBAWWF01. The sequence goes on from JBAWWF010000272.1 coordinate 1,071, forward strand.
TCGTGTCTTTCATAAGGGCATCACGCTGCGAACGCGTTACAGTGCCTTCTCTTAGTAGCTTATGGAATAAGATTTTGATATTAACTTCGTGGTCGGAGCAATCAACACCTGCTGAATTATCAATGAAATCTGCATTGAGCCGTCCACCGCGCAAAGCATATTCTACACGGGCTTTTTGTGTCATTCCTAGGTTAGCACCTTCGCCAATAATGCGCGCCTTAAGCGTGTGTGCATCTACACGCAATAGATCGTTGGTGGGATCGCCAGCCTCTAGATGAGATTCATGAGATGCCTTAATAAAAGTGCCAATGCCCCCAAGCCAAAGAAGGTCAACAGGAGCTCGCAGAAGCTTCTGGATGAGCTTTTCAGGAGGCAATGATTTCTCTGTGATGGCAAAGGCTGCACGCACTTCGGGTGAGAGCATAATCATCTTTTGATCACGTGAGAATATACCGCCGCCTTTCGATAACAGGTGCGCCTGGTAATCAGCCCAGGTTGAGTACGGTAATTGAAATAGGCGACGCCGCTCTTGGATGCTTACCACTTGATCAGGCGTGGGGTCTAGGAAAATATGTTGGTGGTTAAAAGCTGCTAGCAGCTGAATATGTTCATGACTGCGCAACAAATTGCCGAAGATATCTCCTGACATATCACCGACTCCAACAACGGTAAAAGCCTGAGTCTCAGCATCATGGTTCATCTCACGGAAGTGACGTTTGATGGATTCCCACGCGCCCTTCGTAGTAATCCCTATCTCCTTATGGTCGTACCCTGTTGATCCGCCTGAAGCAAAAGCGTCATCAAGCCAGAAGTGGCGATCTTTTGCTATGTTGTTAGCAATATCTGAAAAGGTGGAGGTACCTTTGTCGGCGGCAACAACTAAGTACGTATCGTCGCC
>JBAWWF010000273.1:0-1946 GCA_037146895.1 Alphaproteobacteria bacterium
TTGTGGATTGGAAAGACACTATCAATAATAGAAAGACTTTCTATTTCTTCGTTTCTCAAAAATGGTCATGATTTTCACCTTTATACTTACGAAAAAATCGATAATATTCCTGAAGGCACTGTGATTTGTGATGCTCGTGAAATTTGTGAGTTTGACACAAATGTTATGACAAAAAATGGTTTTGGGAAAGCTTCTTACGCTCCATTTGCAGATATTTTTCGATTACAACTGCTTCTCCAGAAAGGAGGATGGTGGGTCGATTTGGATGTGGTATGCCTAAAGCCTTTTTTTGACCTTCCTGAAGTTGCTATTGCAACTAGTTGGGAAATTCCAGAAGGTGATATGGCTAACTCGAATGTTTTATCTTTCCCTGCTGGACATTGGTTTCCAAAAGAATGTTTGCGTCATTGGGATACCTATGATAGAGAAAAAATCTATCATGGATTAGGACCAGACATTGTTAAACGAGTTGTATCCGAAAGAAATGCATACAGTTTTTTGTTACCCCATGATGTTTTTAATCCGATCAGCTGGAGGCACGTCCGCTACCTAATTCAAAAAGAGGAGCCGATTTGGACTGCTATTGGTTTAAAAAGGTTGCTAGGGTTAGCTGAACCTGTAGGAAAAATATCAGATAACTCTAGGGCTATTCATCTTTGGAACGAAGGTTGGAGGCAAGGTGGATATGATAAAAATGCGATTTATTCAAAAGATTCAATTTTTGAAATTTTAAAGCAGCGGTATCTATAATTATCTATATAAAATGAAGCTTTTATTCATCATACCTGAGTACCCCCCTCATTCTGGTGGGGGAATCGCTACCTTCTATAGAGATACACTCTTTGAAATTGTTGCTCAAGGTCATCAGGTTCATGTTTTAGTAGGCAGTGCCTTTACTTCCAAATTACCTAGTTATGTAAAAGATGGAGTTAGAGTTGATTTTTTAGATACAGATTTAGTCAATCTGAATTTACATAAATTTAGTCATTACAGAGCCATCCCCGAATTGCAAAGACATCTCGCCGCCGCATGGGCAGCATGGGAGCAAGTTAAGGGCGGTGATGGCTATGATTTAGTTGAAGTAACCGATTGGGGAATGCTATTTGCCCCTTGGATCGTATCTCCTGATAGTCCACCTACTGTCGTTCAGCTTCATGGCAGTATCGGGCAGATAGATTTTTATGATCCACAGATTGATAGCCAATTACAAGGAAATTATGTGCGATTGCTAGAAGCAGGGTTATTATCAAGCGCCGATGAGTTGCAAGCGAATAGTCAATCCAACACAAAGGTTTGGAAACTGCTAACAAACCGCGACGTTAATTATATTCCTCCTGCTTTAGTATCAGAGGATCTAATGCAACTGCCTTCAGAATCTTCTAGCTCAACTAATGGTCTAGTAGTGGGACGAATTCAATATTGGAAAGGTGTTACCGTACTTTGCGAAGCCTTAAGGTTATTAGGGGAAAAATCCCCTAATATTGACTGGATTGGTCGTGATACTGCTTATCGTGACGTAAAAAGCTCAATGTCTGACTATTTGAAGGAACACTATAGTGAAATCTGGCAAAATAAAATCATTCCTCTTGGCACATTCCCACCAAACACAACCCGTCAATATCAATCACAAGCAAAATTTATCCTTGTCCCTTCCATTTGGGATGTCTTTAACTACACTTGTGTAGAAGGAATGGCACAGGGGAAAGTTGTACTTTGTTCGGAAGGAGCAGGTGTATCAGATTTAATTGTGCATGGACAGAATGGGTTAACTTGTCTAGCGAATAATGCGGAAGACCTAGCTGATAAATTAGAGCAAATGCTTAGCTTCAATCATAAACAGCGTCAAGAAATTGGGCAGGCTGCGAAGGAAACAGTTTGTAACCAACTTGCACCAGCACGTATTGCGCAAAAACGTATTGAACGTTACCAGAATCTAATTCAAAAGG
>JBAWWF010000274.1:0-1939 GCA_037146895.1 Alphaproteobacteria bacterium
AACCAGAATGTTAGTCGATTGCATTTTAACTTTCCACTCTCTCAATTCAAGATTGCCCGAATTTAGCCGATCTTATTCATGTGAAATAAAATCTCTGTCTCATGTTCAGTTGGTTTTGCTAACGCGCCTTAATTTTTCTGCGCGTGAGACTGGACACGCATTTTGCCACTGCTGTGGTGACGTGCGCATTATTCCTAGTGAGATTCGTGGCGATTGATCACAAAGACGCGTGCGAGGTCATTTAAATAAGCTTGCGACATGAACTTCCTCGAAATGGTTTCGAGATTCGGTGCAGGCTGGCTTTCCTGGAGGACATTTATGCATTTTGGTATCAAATGGGGTGTGCACTTTGGATTAGCATTTGCAATTTTCGGATCAACCAGCATGATCCACGCAGCAAGCGATATCTATTTTCGTGACGGTTACTATGTTGCCAAGGATTGTGATCTCTTTGGCACAGAACGCGTGAAATGCTGCAACGATTACTACAGCCCTTATGTCCAGCAGCTTACTGGTATCGTTGAAGCGGATAAAAAGTTTCTTGAGAAAGCACAAGCAGACTTGGATAATGCAGTCACATCAGCGAATAATAAAGGTTGTGATTTAACCGCAACGGAGTACGAAAATAGCCTTATCAGCGCAGCCTGTGCAATGGCCTACGCGTGGTGGAAAGACAAATTAGCAATTTTTAAAGGATCGACGCGGCAGTTGGAAGAAGACACAGCCTTTTTGAAGAGGGCAAACGATGAATTGAAAACGTGTTTGAACTGGGTCAATCCAAAGCCACAACCAACGCCCACACCAGATCCAACACCCGCGCCAGCTCCAACACCCACACCCGCGCCAGCACAAAAATAATATTCAACCTGTAAGATCAAACAGAATCTCTATTTAGTGATTCTGTTTGATGTTGTTTGTAGTATGAGAAAACCTGCCTTCGAACTATATAAAGCAGACGCTCGGTACTCTTCAGAGCCATTTCTAATTACCAGCACCGCTGGTTAAATATGTCGTCTCTTTGCTTGCGAGAGGCAAATCGCAGATTCCTGCAACCAGTTATCTACCCTACCCAGTTGCCATGACCGTCCCTCTCTTTTTATGAGCAGTTCAAAATTTCTTCTAAAAATTCTAGCTACTTAAGCAAACCCCTTGCGGGTTAGGGCCTTTTCTTGGAAGCGTCCAAGCGTAGGTTGTTGTCCAATGATCGTTTGCAAGAATTTTTATATTGATAATTACTTTTAAAATGATATACATAAAATTAAAATTTTCTATGAAAACACCATGAAAATTAAAAAATATTCTATAAAATCGATTTTAGCCTTCATAACGTGCGCTTCGCTTGCTGCATGGTCCCCTTTAGGCTTGGCTGATGGCGAGCTCACGCCAGATCAGTGCGCCGATGTTCTCGGTACCAAAGAAGTTTACAACGCAGATCTTTCCGCAGCTCAGGGCCTGGGCCGCATAGTCGGCCAACAAAGGCTTGCAAAGCAACAAGAAGAATTCTTGCATTTCCAGGGTAAAACGTCGCAAAAAATTGACCGGCTTACGGTATATAATTTTTTGCCCACCGACGATGATGACCCATCTATTCTTGATCGACGGCCAAAAGAATCCCGCGCGCATTGCGATTTCCCATCGTCCAGCATCGCAGTAAGTAAAGAATGCGGAAGACTGCATCCCACTAAACCAGTCGGTGTCAAAGATATTGCAAAGAAAGCTTCGTCGCACGACATCATGTGGATGAATCTTCTTGCCTATCAGCCCGTAGAAAACGCACTGCAGGTTACGAAAATACCAGTAAAGCATGTGTTCCTCTTAGGGTCATAAGCAGCACAATTAGAATTGATCCTGTATGAAACAGCTTGGAGTATCAAAATTATGCATTGTTTGACACCTATACTTGGTCTTTTTCTGAAAAGTTATTGGTTCAGCGTGCGCG
>JBAWWF010000275.1:0-1935 GCA_037146895.1 Alphaproteobacteria bacterium
CCGTCATTGCGAGCGTAGCGAAGCAATCCAGGAATGTTTACACCCTCACACTGTTTGAGTATGACATGGGGAGTTCTTTTTAAACTGCGCAAAGGATAAAACCTCATGAGCATTAATATCAAAGAGGTTAGGAGCCAGCACATAGCTGTAGAGAGTTTTGATGCCCTGGAGCTGCTGCGGATCATGGGCATGTTTTTCCCAGTCCTCTGCTTCGGGTTCCAAATCCCCCTCACGGCTATGGTATACCATCATCTTCTGGCGCGCTTTGAGGGCTTGCAAAAGCTGTGGTTGAATATGATCAGCCCTTGTTGAATCAAGCCAAACATCTTGCTGTTCCTTCGTGTTAACCACCAGGCCTGTTGCATGCCCGCCCTCATCTAGGAAAAGAAAGCTCCCCATCGTTTCACACAAGTAGGCCTCCAAAAAGTTATTTTCGCGCATCAACGTCTTGAAAAAGCCCTGGAAATGCTGGTCTGTCAGGGCATGGTCAACAACATGCACCGCTGTAATAGCCTCAATCATCACCTTTGAAAGCTTGGCGAAATAAGACACTTGGCACCCGTCAATCGCGCGTTGCAAGCACTCCACCATATCGGGGGCTTGTTTGCGGATATATTGGTGGATAAGACCTTGATTAAATGCGCGCACGGCGATCTCTTCATCAGCCTCGCCCGTTAGAAGAATCTTTTGTATATGCGGGTTATTGAGCTGCTGGCAAAACTCTAGGCCGTTCATATCAGGCATGGAATAATCAACAACGACAACGGAAATTTCATTGAAACGTTCAGGGCGATAGATTTCGTTATGCAAGTCGCAAACGTTGATATCCAGCCGACGATGCTCCCACGCTTCCTCATCCACATTACGTATATAACGACGGGTAAACGGATTCAGCTCTTGGGTATTTAAAAACCCGAGTGCCTTGTCAGGATTTGTGTAATAAAGGTAGGTTGCTTGGAGGTAAGAAAGATTGCTGTCGAGGCGCCGCAAAAACCGATCATGATCATCAATAACCACAACACGTGTAGGATGAAAGCAGCACGGAATCATCATCACCTCCCATAAACTAATAACTCATAATTTATAGGTGAAAATGATCATAGGACACAAGCCTATGGGATAAAATTTTCTACAAAAAGCTGTATGGATCAATATCAACGGTAATCTTGGTTGTGCCCTTGGGTTTAAAGGCAGGTAGCCAGCTTCCCAGATAAGATTGCAGCATGATGTTTCGTGGTGCTTTAAACAACAGACGCCAGCGATGGCGGCCGCGTAGCATCGCCAAGGGCGCAGGAACCGGCCCCAGCACATCGATGTGAGGATGACGCGGTGCCACTCTCGCAATCAACTTAGCTGTAGCTTCAACGTCCGTTCCATTCAGCCCCGACACAATCAAACTTGCCAAGCGACCGAACGGCGGCATGACCGCTGCCTCGCGCGCCTGCGCTTCACAGGACAAAAAGGCTTGAATCTGTGTCGTTGCTAGTGCCTGAATTACCGGATGTTGGGGTTGATATGTTTGCAAATAGACGCGCCCTGGCAGTTCGCCGCGCCCTGCCCTCCCCGCCACCTGGTGCAACAGCTGGAATGTGCGCTCAGAGGCCCGCAGATCGCCGCCACTTAGACCAAGGTCAGCATCAATAACCCCAATCGTGGTAATCAAAGGAAAATGGTGACCCTTCGCCAGGACTTGTGTACCAATCATGATATCAACCTGGCCTTCGGCAATGCGGGCAAAGGTTTCCGAGACTTGGGCTGGCGTGGTTAAGGTGTCGCTGGTCAGCAAGGCTAAGCGCGCTTGTGGCAACAGGGTTTGCACCGCCTCGTGAATGCGCTCAACTCCAGGACCGCAGGCCACCAGAGATTCTGTCGCCTGACATTGTGGACAAGCTTTCGGGATAGGGTGAGCCCCTCCACAGTGATGGCAGTGCAGCT
>JBAWWF010000276.1:0-1930 GCA_037146895.1 Alphaproteobacteria bacterium
TGGTGTCACGCGAGTTCAAAGACGACCAAGAACGATGCTTCAGCCTCACGAAAATGATAATGCCTCCAGATATAATGAGAAGCAAGAGAAAAGTTACATCAAAAACTAAATTTTCTATAAATTACTAGATAATGCTCAAACCTTGTGAAGGGGCTCGAAGGGGAATGCTGTGGTGCACCCGAAGAGAGTCGAACTCCTAACCTCCAGATCCGTAGTCTAGCGCTCTATCCAATTGAGCTACGGGTGCTAATTATTGATTCCTTGATGCAAAAAATAGCTGATTAAATACATAAATGCAAGCTCGATGTAAAAAACAATGAAAAAAAGATACATTAAGTATTGAATAAAATTTTATTAAATTTTAGCATAAAGATAAGGTTGTTTTTATGCGGAGAGCCTAATGTCTAAAGTTCTTTATTGTTCACTCGTGGGGGGAGCTTTGTTATTAGGGACTTCCTCTATGGCTGTAGCGGCTTCAGGCGGTGATATGAAGGCTACGGTTAAGAAACTCCAAGCTCAAGTGAATGCGCTGAGTGTCAAGTTGAATAAGGTGGAGGCTAAAAAACAAGAGAGCAATGCTGCTCCCTCTAAAAAGAATCAAGATAAGGTGCTTCATGACGTTACAAGTCGGGCAGAGGCTTATATTGATGAAAAGCTAGCGGAAAAAGAAAAAAAGACTCCGGTGGGATATATAGATATCGCTGGTAGCAACACGGCAATTAAGATCGGTGGCTTTGTGAAAATCGATACCATCTATGATGCAGGCCCTTTTACCGGTGATAGTTCTCAATTACCAACACTTCCTTTGCGTAATTATACGGCTGATGCGCAACGGACAGGGTATTTCCATATGCACGCACGTCAATCTCGTTTATCCTTTGCTAGTTTAACCGCAACCAAAAATATGGGAGAACTTGCGACCTATATAGAATGTGACTTTTTTGGCACCAATAACTTTGGTACAGCCGCGGTAAGTCGTTCTGAGCCATCGTCCGCAAGTGCCTATAATTTCCGTTTGCGTCTTGCTTATGTTGATTTTGCTGGTTTTCGCTTCGGTCAAGACTGGACCACCTTGTATGACCAAGAAGCTACGGGAAGCACTGTAGAATTTAATGGCATTAGTGCTAACAATATTGCGCGTAATGCTCAAGTTCGTTATACGATGAAAGCTTGTGAGGGTAAGGTGTCTTGGGCGGTTGGACTGGAGAATCCTTATACAGATTATACAGATAGTACAGGTACCTTAAAGGGAGACAGCGCATTCTTGGGTGGTTCAGGAGGTGATGGCTTCCAGCAGATGCCAGATTTAACAACAATGCTGAAAGTTAAAGGAGATGCTGGGCACATCGCTATCAGAGGTATGGCGCGTCAATTGACAGTAAAATTCTCGACAACATCGGGAGCTGTAATAAAAAAATCAGTCGGCGGTTGGGCTGCTGGTATTTCAGGAAAATTGAAGACATACCATAAGGGTGGCATTTATGCTCAAGGTATTGTTGGTGATGGTGTTGGGCGTTATCTCTTTGATCTTATAGGTCAAGGAGCCGCCTTTAATTCTACAACCACACAGTTTCAAGCGCAGAGGGCATGGGCTGTGAGCGTTGGTATTGAGCACTACTGGACTGAGCAATGGCGTTCAAACCTGGGCTATGGCCATACAGGAATAATGCTAGCAAAGTTTTCGCCATTCAAAGTTACCTCAACGGTCTTACCTATCAGTCGCTCTTTTGATCAAATGCTTATTAACACTTTCTACAAACCAATCGATAACTTTGAAATCGGTTTTGAGTTTAACTACTATCTGCGGCGAGCAACTGGTCGTTATAAAGGTACTGGGAAGCGGTTCCAGTTGGGTATTAAATACACCTTTTAAATAACTATTCAGCCTATGGACAACTGCTACGCTTAATCTGCGCGTGCCGCGTGCTCA
>JBAWWF010000277.1:0-1921 GCA_037146895.1 Alphaproteobacteria bacterium
CAAATTGAAACGGACATTAATTCGAAAAAATTATGGCCAAAAGACAAAAAGGGGAGATTGATTAACCCAAGAAAAAATCCCGGGGACTATGGCCTAGAAATCCATCAAAGAGCTGCAGCAAACCTAAAAGGTAAGCCTGGGTGGATTGCTGAGGACATTTATATTGAAAAACGCACGAATAAAATATTAAGCTTTAATCAACCACCACCTGGAGTTCCTAATAAGAATTGGGTACAAATCGATATTATGAAAACGAAAGATGGTTATATCCCACAAAGAAATTCAATACTAGATATTTCTAAAGTAAGTCATATAGGAGACATAAAAGGTAGCTATAGGGGCACCATGGGTCCGAAACAAAAGGCGGCTTTGTTAAATGTTTTAAACGGGTGGCCAAAGGACCAAAAATTTGCAAAGCATCCATATATACATCCTGTTTCTCGTGTATACCACAAGGACAAAGGGTGGATAGAAACACCCAGCAAAGGTGTATCAAAGAAAATTGAACTTTTGCCTCCAGGCGCGAAAAAATTCGTAACTAGGGTAATAGCGATTTTCGGGGTTGCTGCATTTGCAGAAAGGGCTAATGCTTTAGGAAATATTGATCAATATGACGATGAATTGCACGCTATTATTAATGCAGCTCAACAAGCAGGCATGCAGACTGGCAACATAAAAACGGCTGATCAAGTCCTTCTTTTAATGGGCCCAGTTAAAACTTACCTGGCGCATTTTGTGGGTGAAGACAATACGGTTCTAGACGTGGCAATAAGAAAAGCAGTTATAGATGTCCTGAATGACAAGTGAGGTTATCCAAATGTCATCCCAAATTAGCTATGTAATTTTTGGAAGATCAGGCCTCGGCAGCATGTATGATATTGCTATCTCGATTTTTTCCATACTGAATGTTACAACCATCTCGGAGTTAGCTTGGCGCAGATCTTCGTTTGAATCCCCTGGCGATGATGAATGGCTTCCTGCCGACTACGATGTAAAGGTGGCTTTTTTTCTAAAATCCATAGTGCCGGAAATTAAAAATGGTGTTTTTTACGATTTGGAATTGCACGATGCAGAATTAGAGATACAAATAAACGAAGAATTTTCTAACGCTATTGGTGCAAGCAACATGGGTAATTTTAAAATGGGACTATTTTCCATTCAACTTGGAGATCATTATATTAGTGTTTCTCCTTATGATGATGAACCAATATACCAAAAATGCAATTTATCCTTCCATTTTTCTGGTCACCAGTGGCCTGACGACTGGCCGGCATTTGAAAAGCAGTGCGTAGCCCCCGTCACGAACGAAACGCTTCTGAGGTTAATTGATCAAGTAAAATTTAATTATAAAACAGGTTGTTTTGCCAGTTAGATCGGTCATCCATAAATACTAATTTACCACACTGCTTGGCTAGTGGTTGCCTTTGGTGCGTTTTTCCCAAGAATTGCTGAGGTTTTCTGACTAGGAAATTTATTTGTTTCTAGATAAGCGTATATATGGCGTAGCAAAAATTCAGCGATTGGTGGCGGGAATCTGGAGGTGTAAATTTACAGCGCATAATTGTCCACTACTTGATTTTCAATTATAGGATATTTTTAGTCCTATACTGGTATAGAGGGCGGAGTAAAAGTGCGGCGCACTATTGTTCACTACCTGTTTTTCGGTTAAAGGATTTTTTGCCCTTTACCGGTTCCAGAAGTCAACGCGTTTTTTTCCGATAAGGACCAAAGGACCGAGATTCGCCACCATGTTCTGGTGGAAGGGATGAGCGAAGGGGCCGCTTGCTAGAAATTTCCGATTCATCGGCGAATTCAAACTCCGCCCTCAGGACCCTTTGGGATAACACCCTTCATCACCCATCCAATCAAAAAGGCCCCGGGGTTGCCGGGGCCTCCTTCGGAACCAATTTATTTGGGAAAG
>JBAWWF010000278.1:0-1898 GCA_037146895.1 Alphaproteobacteria bacterium
TATGATTGATCCGTTGAAGAAACCTGCGCCCAACGATTTGCTGGGCTTGTCGGGTGGAGATACTAAGAAGTTTTAATATATTTGCGACAGCATCAACAATAGGCGGTAATATTATTATGTTTGTTTTAGATGGGGTATCTGAACATTTGTAAACAATTCTTTTGCATAGATCTTTCTAGGAGAATGTCGAGTGCAGTGCCTCTTGCATACCACGGTTTGAATTTACCTATTTTGAAGGAGAGATAACGTACTTAATTCATTTGCTTTTGGCAGAACATCAATAATTTTTCTAGGTTCCAATTGCGAGCGGTCCCCTTATCGCTTCCGCGCCAACTATTCGAACTTTAGGATGGGGTACGATGAACTTTCCACCTGCTTTTAGATAGCCAGCATACTTCTCAATGAAATAATCGAGAAAATTCCAAGAAAGTACCAGGTAAAAATCAGGTTGCTCAGTTATCGAATTTTCATAGACAATGGGAATGTGCGTGCCCGGCGTGAAACGGCCAATCTTGAATGGATTTACTTCTGTCGCCAAGATTACTAGATCAGGGCCAATATCATAGTAATTGAGTAATGTGCTGCCTTTGAGAGGCGCGCCCAGTGCATAAATTTTCTTTCCTTGTGTTACTAAATCGATTAGTGACTTGTTCAGGACAGTGCGGTTGATTTCGACACGGCGCGAGAATTCACGGTAGACCTCCATCTGATGCATGCCCGCATCGAGTTCTGCCGCAATTGCTTCATTAATTTTGGCTGACGTTGGATAGCGGGACTCGTTTCTAGCAACATACAACACAAACGAACCGCCATGAACATCGTAAAAATCGACATCAAGCATACGTAGCCCATATTGCTCAAATAGTTTTTTAAGAGGAGCGATCGCATGGATCATAGTATGTTCATGGTAGAAATGATCAAATTGCAATTTCTCGAGAACATCCTTTAGGTAAATGCACTGCGTAAGGAATATAGTTTGGTCAAGCATGGATTCAGCAAGGCCCCGAACAAAGCTGTGGATATCGGCAACGTGATAAAACACCGCTGTCGCAGTTATAAGATCAGGCTTTAGATTAAGCTGCCTTATGGCCTTAGAAGTATGTTCATCCCAAAACGTTTCGCAGATTGTCAATCCGGCATTTTTCGCTAATTCCCCAGTACGTTTTCCCGGATCAATGCCTAGAACGCGCATCCCGGAATCGTTAAATTTTTTGAGTAGAGTTCCGTCATTAGCACCGATATCGATTACTAGACTGTTGGCGGCTAGTGGAAATTTTTTCAATGTATTCTTTACCAGAAGATCGAAATGGTCAACCACAGGCATATTTACGCCAGTGATATACGGGTGGTTTGAAAACATGAATTCGACCGAAGGAAATTCTTCAATTTGCACCTGCCAGCAGTCAGTACAAACTGCCATAGCGAGAGGGAAGCGCGGTTCTTTCGGAAAATCTGCTGAGAACGGAAAATGGTTTCCGTTAGGTTGATCTCCAAGATTAAAAAAACGCTCGAGATGTTTTCCATGGCAATTCATGCATACGACATTCTTCATTGGGCATCCATTAGTAAAAACTAGTTATGTTATGCTTTAACTCTTTGCCACCATTCACAAGTCTGGTGTAGTCGATCATCTAGCTTGGCACGTGGTTGCCATCCAACCTCATTACGCAAGCGTTCAGTGCAAGCGACGATGTGAGTGGGTTCCCCGATTTTATCTGCCACCGCATCGAAATGGACATTATGACTCATGTTGATGCAATTAGCCAGCTTACCGATCACCTCTCGCACCGTCCTTCCCTCTCCAGAGGCTATATTGACAGGGCCATCGACACCGCTTCTAAACAACTCGGCAAGCGCGTCGCCAGCATCACTGACATAAAGGAAATCCCGTACACAAC
>JBAWWF010000279.1:0-1878 GCA_037146895.1 Alphaproteobacteria bacterium
TTATTAGCTTGGCCGAATATTTGGGCTGGTGAAGCGATCGTGCCAGAGCTTTGGGGAAAGCTCATACCGACTCAAGTTGCTACAGAAATTTTGTTCTATATCGATCGCCCAGATGAACTTAGCAAAATGCGCGATCGCTTAAAAGCAATATGTGGTGAAGCAGGCGCAGCAAGTAAACTTGCAGCAATGGTAATTAGTGCTATAGCGAATAATTGAGGCGGCAGAGCCGCCTCAATTAAAAAATAAAAATGCAGTGCTTCGCGCTGCATTTTTATTTTTTAATTTATTTTTTAAACTGCGACAGGAGGATAACAAACATTTGTACCGCCTAGCCCGCAATACCCACCAGGATTCTTGGCGAGATATTGTTGATGGTAGCCCTCAGCGTAATAAAACTCCCCAGCATCACGAATTTCCGTCGTAATGCCCTGCTTCATCCCTGAAGCCTTGAGAGCATCCTGATAAACTTCGCGCGAGTCCTCAGCGAGTTTTCTTTGGGCATCGTTGTACACATAGATGCCTGAACGATATTGGGTTCCTTTATCATTGCCTTGTTGCATTCCTTGGGTGGGGTTATGGGATTCCCAAAAAACTTTGAGTAAATCAGCATAACTAATCACTTTGGGATCGTACACAATTAGCACAACCTCATTATGTCCAGTCCTGCCCGAACAAACTTCTTCATAAGTCGGATTAGGTGTTAAGCCTGCGGCATAGCCAACAGCGGTAACATAAATACCTTTTTGCTGCCAAAACTTACGTTCTGCTCCCCAAAAGCATCCTAAACCAAAAACAGCAGTTTCCATACCTTCAGGGAAAGGTGGTTTCAGCGCATTACCATTTACAAAATGATGTGATGCAGTAGGAATTGCCGAAGATCTTCCCACAAGAGCATCTGATGCTGTGGGAAGAGTTAACTTTTTACCAAGTCCAAATAACATATGTTCGCTTAAATAGTCTCTTGAAAAAAAATAAATCTCTCACTAGATATTTATTATGCATTTATCTCACAAAAAATTAGGGGCTTCAGCCCCTTAATTAATTAATCAGTTTATTGATTACAGAGTCTGACCGCTAAATGCAAAAAAACGGTCAATCTTAAAATCCAGTGAATCATCATAAATGGTCAGATTCTCAGGTTTGCAGCGCTTAACCATTACAGAAAGCCCCTTAGTACCTTCAGTTTCTAGATCTTCGATATAACCAGTTTTTGCAGCGTGAGCTTCAGACTCACTCATAAAAGGACCAAAGTAGTATGTGCAACGTGGTGAATCGGTAACAATTTCGATCCACACAGCTAACCCAACAGTTTCGAGAATTGATGTAAAAATGTTCTTAAACAAGTTACCACCCATGATTTTCGTAGTTAAAGTGAATGGTTTAGGTAAATGTGAAGACTTTAAAGTTAAAGTCTTCTTTCTATATCTTTATATAACTTAAAACATGACTTCAAGACAAATTGTTCAGGTTTAACGTATTAACCCAACGTTGTCTAAAAATCTCGTACAGCGCCATTCCTGTGGCAACTGATGCATTCAAGCTTTCTACTTTTCCTTCTAAAGGAATAGAAACGAGGAAGTCACAATTTTTTTGGACTGATAGACTTAGACCTTCATCTTCTGCACCGATGACCAAGGCGATCGCGCCAGAGAATTTGGCTTTGTGAATTGCTTCACTTGCACCTGCCATAGTTCCATAAACCCAGAAACCTGCTTCCTTGATTTTCTCAAGAGCTCGATTGAGGTTAACCACGCGAGCGACTGGAAGAATTTCTAATGTGCCTGCGGCAACTTTGGCTACTGTAGCAGTAATTCCTGCTGCACGACGTTGAGGGATCACTAAAGCATGTGCTCCAAGAGCAGCAGCACTGCGAATGAT
>JBAWWF010000280.1:0-1874 GCA_037146895.1 Alphaproteobacteria bacterium
GTCAATATTTACAGCCAACAAAAAAACATGCCGAAATTGCTAGATATGTCACGCCGGAAGAATTTAAGTATTTTGAAAGATTAGCACGAACAAAAGGATTTCTAATGGTATCAGCTTCACCTCTTACGAGGTCTTCCTACCATGCTGGTGATGATTTTAAAATAATGAAACAAGCCCGTAGTGTTGTTACTCAGGCTTGACTAGAATTTTAGGAGTACAAGTTGGTTGGTACGTTGGCAATTAATATGAGCTGCTTAATAACTGTGACCATGTTTTTTAGCTAATTGTGAAGTATTGAACTGTACGGTGCTTCTATGAAGCATGGGTGGTATATCTTTGACATGATCTAATAATTTAGCACTTGCTCTGTGTATATTATCTTGTTCAGGAGGATTTTTAGCTTTAGGAGCAGAATGTTTCATGCCATCAGTATAAGCATCAAGGTAATGCGATTTATTTAAGGTTGGCACATCAGAAGGTCGGTCAAGCCTAGTTGATGAAGTCGCTTGCGCAACTAAATCCACTATTTCCTTCCTCCCACCCTCAATTTCGTGCTTTAACAATCCTACCACCTCTTCAGGTTTCCTATTTTTTAATATTTTATCTATCCTTGCCATTGCATCTTCCTTTGTCGTGGATTCAGAAATTTGTATTTTGGCCACTGCTTCTACTAGCGGTACTTGGGACGTTACTTCTACTTTTGGTTTTACTTGCGCCGTTACCTCAGTCCCACTGGCTATTTGTTCTTTCGGAGATAAATTAATTCCCATACCCTGATTTTTGGAAACTTCCGTCATCATTTCATTATAGGCTTTCTTCGTCACCGGCAAAGTGTATACTTCTCCATTTCGCTCAATATAACCAATTGCATTATCTTCTTTACCCATAAATTTAATAGGTTGGGGAGAGGTAACCTCCTTTAACTTCCCCGATTTATCATAATGGACGGTAAAATAAACTGCATCTTTAGCTGGCATGTTATGTCCGTTTGCATCCTTTAAGGCAAATGATGCATGCATTGGACCGCTCCCTTCTTTCAGTGACGGAGGAAATGCAATACTGCGGGTGCTAACCTGTTTTGTACTACCATTAGCGGCTGTAAATGACTGAGATGAGGTGGTTTCTTTTAATGTACATACTTCCTGGCCAGCTTTGTTTTTGACTATTTGTGTTTTTTCGCTCGCTGTAGAAGGCCCGTCCCATACAATGGGCTTTGCAACTTTAGCAAATTCCTGGTTAAATTTTTTATAACCCGCTACTTCAGCTTGCTCCATTTGCGCTGCTATCTCTTTCTTGAAGGCAGGATTTTCAAGCGCATCAGTTACTAGCTTCTGGTTGTTTTTTAAATCATCCTTAAACTGCTCCATGCTAATGCCAGTCGTATCAGGATAAAGTATTGCAAACGCCTGCTTTAAAATTTCAGCCTGTTTGTTAATTACTTCCTGCCTGACAAGCGCCACAGGATCAATAACGGGGCTAGTTTGTGGTTTACCGCTAGTAGTAGCTAAGACTGGTTGGCCTGCTTCGCTTAATCCCCTAGCAGTTCTTTCTACTTCCCGCTCTACTGGCTGACCTGATAATGCAATTGAATCTCCGGACGTAAGTTCTTGTTTAGTCGGATTAAGAGCTTTGTCTTTAATTTTTATGGTTATTTCGTTTTTAATTTGAGCCTTAATGAATTTTTCTGGTTCAGATTGAGTAATGAATCCTCTTAAATTTTTATCACGGAATTTAAATTTTTTTTTGCCTTGTGCAACTTCCTCAAAATATTTTTCATTATCTTGAACCAAAGCTTTAAATTCTGCTTGGGCTTTTTCATCCTTAAATCCAACTTTGCCATCTGGTTTCTTCTCGAGTAATAACCCTAACTTAAT
>JBAWWF010000281.1:0-1868 GCA_037146895.1 Alphaproteobacteria bacterium
ATGATTCCTAGTCTTGCTGGTAGAGCTGCTGCGGCTGCTAGATGGGGTTTCGGTGTCTGGCGTTTTGGTCGACAGGCACCCGAGGTGGCTCCAACACCTCCAACGAACAACAACCCCCGCCCTGCCGCACCGCCCGAGGCCGCAACACCTGCGCCTGCTGAAAAACCAGCTCTTCTACCAGTAGAGGGAGAGGTAGGGACGTTTGGAGGCCTTCGTGAGGTAATCGAACCAGGAAGTAATTTAGCTAGACATCATATGCCTAATAATCAATATATGCGTGCGCATGGTGTACCTAGAAATGATGGAGTTGCCATGATGGTAGAGCACCCGATACAAAGACCTGGAGGGAGACACAGAGAAATCCATCGCACATTGCCAAGTCAAGATACAAGCCTTGATCCACGACAGGCTTTAGCTCAGAGTGTACAGCGAGCAAGAGAGGTCTATCAGCAAGAAGGGCTTTATCAGGAAATTAGGCCCAGCCTGCAGGAGGTTATTCAAAAGAACAAAGAACTTCATCCAGAACTCTTTGCAAAGAAAGGTTAATCAATGAGCACATTGCATGATTTATATAAAAATCTAGAACAGCATAAAGAACTTAGTGTTGGCGACAATTCAAATAAATTTCTTGATATTGCTGAGCAAATCGTTCTACAGAAAGACCCATCGAGCATACCAATTTTATTGAAATATTTCAGCGATGATGGAGAATTTGGGGACTATAGCTGGGTGTGTGAGTCGCTTATGATTGATTTAGAGCACTATGATAGCACGATCCATGTTAAGGCTCTTCTGGAAAATTTACCAACACTAATCTCTAATGCTCCTCTGTGGGCCAACGATATGTTTAGTAGGATATTAAATGGAGAAACTTACAAACAAATTTTTATAGATAATATGCATTTGGCTCCCAAAGCAGCCTTATCAACATTATTCGATATTATGGAAAAAGAATCCCAACACCATCAAGAGTTGATTAAAGAGCTTAGGGATAGATTGGCTAACCACGGGTGAGTTTAAAAGATATTATGGATGCGTGCAAAATTTATCAACAAGATGGTCTTTACACTCCAGAGATTCGTCAGGGGTTACAGAAAGTGATTGATGCTAATAAGAATACTTATCCCGATATATTTGCAAAGAAGTGCAATGATGAACATTTTTGATAAAATACGACAGTACACCAAGTTTGAGAACAGAGAAGACATAGATAATTTTGAAAAAGCGGTGTGGGATTTAGCTGCTTCAGTAGATCCACAAACTTTAGAAAAACTTGTGGATTTATTTGACGACGAGTGTGCCTACTATGAAGTAATGTATAGCTTAGTGCATGCCATTGAAACTTATCCTGATGAGATATACGTAGAAGGCATATTAAGAAAAACAGCTGATGCAGTACAGACAAGTCCATTATGGCTTGATTGCTTATGTAATAGGATTTTCAACAATAAGAAATGCCTTGTCTTATTCAAAAAAGGTTTGCATGTCCCTCCTAAGGAATCTTTGTTGCAACTCTTTAACATTATGGAGGTCGAATCACCTCATCACCGTGAACTTATTGATGATCTTAGAAAAGAGCTTGCAGCCCCTAAGGCGGATAGTTAGAAGGATGGTCGCGGCTGCATGATTTTTTCTTCGTTCTTACAACTCACTGCTCGCCTCACGATTTGTTGCCTGATTCTGCAAGTTATCGCGTCGTCGTTTGCTTGGGCTAAAGTTGATACCGATCCATCTTCTGTCATTTCTTCATCTCATTTAGAAAACCATTTATCATCCTACACGCCTACTCATCCTAGCAAAAAGCATATGAACTACTTTGAGACCCTGGATGGTGAGGTCTCGCGCTTGGGCGTTAAACCGATCAAGAG
>JBAWWF010000282.1:0-1850 GCA_037146895.1 Alphaproteobacteria bacterium
GTGTCCCCTTAAAAACAAACCGCAGAAAAAACGTGACAACCGCAACCGCAGCCGCTGAGCCCAACCGTCCTGGTAAGCACTTGGCTCCAGGGCAGATCAATTTGGACTGGCTGCCTGTTGATTTTCCTTTAACTCCACTCCAGGGCAAGAGGGCTTATTTGTCTGGGTGGACATCAGATCCCAAGACAATTGCAGAAATTAAAAAAGAGCTTGATGAAGGTAGGGCTTCAGGTGTTGGCTTGCTTTGCGGTCAATGGAGTAATGAACTTGCCATCATCATGGTGGACATTGACGGTGAAGAGGGCGTAACTGCTGCAGAAACATTGGGCGGTGGACCGATTGATGTTATTTTTCCGCGCACATTAACTGTTAGTAGCGGTAAGCCAGGTCGGTTCCGGATGGTTTTCCGAGTGCCATCAACTAAGGTTCAACTTTTTCCTGACAAAGCAACTATTAAAGTTGATAAGGCGCCATGGGAAATCCTGTGGAGGAGTCGGCAAGGTGCCATCATGGGCGCTCATCCTGATACAGACGGTTATCGTACAACTCCACATGGTGGTTTTGAGTTTTGTAAAGATTTGCCAGAGATGCCAGATTGGTTATATGAGCAGATTTTTAAGGCACATCCGCACGGTAAATATAGAAAACGTAATACAAGTGTTGGTAATTATCTTAGTCAAAACATCTCTATTAGTTATGAAGAAGGCAGTGAATTTCACCAAGAAAGTGTACTTGAGGAGGCTCGTGAATACCTTGCAACATTAGATCCTGAGAGGGCTGATTCATACGAAGAATGGATTGCCATTGGGATGGCACTTCATCAGATTGATGACCTTCTTCTCAAAGATTGGATTGAGTGGTCGATGCAGTCTGATGCTTTTGAAGACGGTTGTTGTGAAGAGAAATGGGGCAGTTTTGAACGGCTAGAAGGCGGTCACTCTCCAGAGGGTGCACGTGGTCTAAAGACTTTGCGGGCTAAAGCTAAAGAAGACGGCTACGTAAGTGTTGCTGGATTTGAAGTACCTAACATGGAGGTAATACAGAAAAGGATTGCTTCCGATTTAGCGCGACAAGGTATCAGTATGTCTGGCGATATGGCAACACTTGTCCGTCCTTCACGCGACGATAATCATTTTCTTTTTGGGGGAGATGATGAAGAAGATGAAGAGGAAGGTGGCAATCAGTTTGGCGCCAAGAAAAAGGGATCGCGCAACCCGCCTGCTTCTGAAATTGCTAACTACTTGTTCCCGATGTTAGATGCTATTGGGTGGCGATATGATCCTCGGTTTGACGTGTTTATGCAATATGACAAACATCGCGGTGTTTGGAATAAACAATCGCACGGCAAAGGATTTATTCAGGAGGTGCAAATGCTTCTTGAAAATTTAAATTTACCTAACGGATATAGCACCAATCTTGTTACAGATGTCAGTTCTCTTTTGGAAGGTCATCTTACTCAATATGATTGGAGCGATGATCCTACTCGGCTTGCATTTGTTAATGGTGTTTTAGAGCTTGATACAGGTGAATTTGTACAACACGATGCCAAGAACTATATTACTTGGGGGCTTGACTTTAAGTATGACCCCACGTCAGAGCCTGGTCCTATTACAGATTGGTTGTTTAGGACGCAGTTTGGAGACGAAGCTCGCGTTCAAGTTTTAAGGGCGTGGTTGAGGGCCTGTCTTGTGGGCCGTGGCAATGAAATTCAGCGTTTTCTTGAAGTTATTGGACCTGGCGGGCGCGGTAAATCTACTTTTGCCAACCTCTGTTGTGCACTTGTGGGTTGCGGTAACTTTGCCAGCACGACACTTAACCAGTTGGAGCAGAGTAGGTTTGAGCTTTCTTCT
>JBAWWF010000283.1:0-1842 GCA_037146895.1 Alphaproteobacteria bacterium
AAAGCGGTTGCCCCTACCCTCCACTCCTGGATTGAACGCGGTTTTGTGATTGCGAGCGTGGTCCCATCGTGCACATTTATGATGCAAAAAGAATGGCCGCTGTTGTTGCCTGAGGACATAAACGTGGCGGCGGTCAGTGCCAACACCTTTTGCATTAGCGATTATATGGTTGAGCTCGACAAATCGGTTGGGCTGGCCCCAGGGCTGCAACCGCTAACAGAAGGACTCACGGTCCAGCTGTCTTGTCATGCGCGGGCACAAAACAAGGGGCAAAAGGCCGTTGAGATGCTGAAGATGATTCCGCAAATGGCACCGCATGTAATTGAACGATGCTCGGGGCACGGCGGCACCTTTGGGGTGATGAATTTTGACACAGCTTTGAAGGTGGGGAAGCCGGCAGCTAAGCAAGCCTTGCAGAATGATACTAGGCTTGTGTTATCCGAATGCCCTTTGGCGGCGAAGCACCTGTTACAGGGTATGGAGATACTAGATACCGACAAACAAGGCCAGCTGCAAGACGCTCATCCGATTGAGATTATGGCGCAATCATATGGATTGGAGTATTTATGATGACACGAACTTCTCCATCCGTCATTGCGAGCAAAGCGAAGCAATCCAGGAATAGTTACACAGACCTCAAGGTTGCTCCTGGATTGCTTCGCTTTGCTCGCAATGACGGATGGTGGTAATGGGGGGCTGATGATGAAACTAAAACAGATTTTACCGAAAGACATTCTGGGAGATGATGCTTTCCTGGCAGTGCGCCAGAACAAGCGTCAAGAAATGATTTCTTTGAAAAAAGACCGCCGCGTGGCTCTTGGTGATTTCATAATGCTGCATTTTGAGAACTTTACGACGCTGTGGTGGCAGGTCCAGGAGATGCTGCGCATTGAAAAGGGTGGGGCAGCGCAAATCCAAGATGAGCTGGCGGCCTACAATCCGCTTGTGCCTCAGGGGCATGAGCTGGTCGCCACCTTGATGATTGAGATTGATGATCCCGTCATTCGCAGGAAAACGCTACAGGAATTGACTCATATTGAGAGGTGTATTGCGTTACGCTTTGGAGAGCATCGTATTATCGCCACAGCCGAGGAGGAAGATACTGCACGCACCAGTGAGAGCGGCAAAACCTCCGCGGTGCATTTTTTACGCTGGACATTTTCTGAAGCGCAAATCGCTGATTTTACCAAGCCGCAAACCGATGTTATCGTAGAGGTTGTGCATCCTGCTTATACGAGCAAAACGCTGCTTGCTGAAAGCACACGCCAAGCCCTCTCTTCGGACTTGACCTGAAGGGCTAAATTGCGCATAAAGTGAAGACACAGGGAGAAGTGCCAGAGTGGTCGATTGGGGCGGTCTCGAAAACCGTTGTGCGTTTGCGCGTACCGTGGGTTCGAATCCCACCTTCTCCTCCACCCTACGCTCTTCGAGCTTCGGGCGGCGAGCCACCAAAGAGGATGGATTAGACAATGGACGTTAAGGCTACGGTATTTCTACCCCGCACTGATTTTTCTATGAAGGCCAACCTTGCTCAGCGTGAGCCAGAATTGCTCAAGGCTTGGCAAGACATCGGGCTGTATGAAAAACTGCGGGAACGCGCCGCGGGACGTCCGCTCTTTATACTTCACATGGGACCGCCCTATGCTAATGGGCACATGCACATCGGTCATGCACTAACGACCACTTTAAAAGACATTATCGTTAAGACCTATCAGATGTTGGGCTACGATGCCCCGCTTATACCTGGCTGGGATTGCCATGGCCTGCCCATTGAATGGAAGATCGAAGAAAGCTATCGCGCCAAAGGACAAAACAAAGATGCTGTGCCACTGCTGGAGTTCC
>JBAWWF010000284.1:0-1840 GCA_037146895.1 Alphaproteobacteria bacterium
GCGTAAATTAAGCGCGGTCAACAATGAGAAGGCCGCTGCCTACCTGGGCATTTCCAGGCTCTGGCTTTTAACGGGTGAGGATGAGCCCGATCGGCAGCCGCAGAAAATTTCTGGAATCGGTCTAGATGCGCTGATCGAACTGTTGCCCAAAAATGACTATTTGCTGCGGGCGCAAATGTACGCCCAGGCCAGCCAACTCATCATCTCCGCGGTCGTTGACTCTCGCAAAATGCAAGTGCAGCAGACAGGCAATCGAGCGGAAAAACAACCCTAACGATTCCGTATTGGCGCAAATTGTGCGCGCGGATGACCGATTTCTGGTATTTTTCTATCGGACTCACCCAAACACCGACCGTCCCAAATGCAAGGCGTTCAAGAGTTTGTTTTGCCCCCCCATAGCTGTGGTCGTTTGGGTCGCCCCACCAGACGGCGTGATGTCCGATTTCCAGCGTCATACGGCCTTTGGCCGCTACAAAAATCTGTTGGTATAGGTAAAGCCTTGCTTCCGGCCCAATTAAGCCGGAATAAGTCACCTCGTAGGTATGGCTAAAAACATTGCGGCCTCTCGCACGGGCCGACCCGGCATCAAATGAGTGATGGGCGTCCCACCCCGGGCATCTATCGACAAGGGACTCTTGTGTCAACTCCATGATTTGGCCTTTTTCGTGGATTTTGTTAACCAGCGCTGCGACCCATGGTAACAAAACCTCTAAAAATTTGCATAATCTAAACTCTATTGTAAATATAAGTTGATTTCAATTTACAATTTATTTGGATTATTGAAGGGCGGTCTGTTTAATCTCTACCGCAGTATGCGATGAGCGGCGAGAACTAACGCGATGAAATATGAGAGATGAAGTGCGCTTTCGCCTAGTGGCCCTGCTTATTGCCGCAAAGACCTTGCTTTTTCAGGCCATTGACAGGCGTCGGCCGTTGCTGCAAGCGGGTGCGCACCTTGAGGCACGCGCTTTCTGGCTATCGACAAGAGCGCTTACCCAGCGCTCTGCGCTGGTAAGGACGCATGCCAAGAAGCACGCTTTAATCAGCACGACGGTCACCACCGTGATGACCCAATGGCAAGAAAACCTTTTGTAGCAATGTCACGAAAACATCCCGTTCGCGTGAGCGCTTCAGATTAAGTCAGAGTTTATCGGGCGGATTAGTTATGTTACTCCCCGGTTTACTTAGCGGAGCGAAGTTTGTTTAACATCATCATTGTCGAGGAGAGCACCGAGCTGCGTGAGGGCTTAGAAAATTATCTATCACAAGATGGTTTTCGGGTCACCGCCTTGGAAGATGGAGAGCGCCTCAGCAACGCGATCAACGCAAACAAGCCCGATGCCATTTTGGTGGATTTAAACCTGCCGCAGGAAGATGGCATAGACATTATCAAGCGCGTCAAGCGTGCCTATCCCCGCCTGGGGGTGGTGGTTTTAACGGCCAGGGCGCGCAGCATCGACCGTAAACAGGCTTACGAAGCGGGCGCCGATGTCTTCTTAACCAAACCGGCAGATGCCGATGAAGTCAGCACGGTACTGAAAAGTGTGTGCCTCCGTGTAGCTCCTCTAGCGCAAGATAAAGAATGGGTTTTGGATTTGCGGGGCCATAGAGTCGTGCCGCCCGGTGGCCAGGCCATTGACCTAACCGGACGCGAATGCCTGCTATTGCACGAGCTGGCTTTGTCTGCTCATTTGCTGAGTTTTTACCGATTATTTGAAGTGCTGGGTGATGCGGATGTGTCCGAGCAAGTCAACAAAATACGCATCGAGCAATTGATCAGCCGGGTCCGCCAAAAGCTATCGCCTACGTTGCTTGGTGGCGCCAGCATTAAGGGGTTGCG
>JBAWWF010000285.1:0-1825 GCA_037146895.1 Alphaproteobacteria bacterium
GATAAAGCCCCATGTAGTATTCACTGGGCACCCATAGCAGCAGCCAGCAAAAAAACAGCCTAGCCGAGAAATACTTTGCAATAATGGTGCATGCAGGGCTAAAAGGTCAAGGCATGGCAGGACAGGTATTTGTAGTCTATTTAGATAATAAGCAAGAGTAGGGATTATTGCCAAAATTGACCCAAGAATCGAAAAGCCCCCATCCCAGAATGATAAAAACCCAAACAGTGATGCTTCTGCTTCTGGTTCGCTTATAGTATAGAGTAAGCGTCCACCAATAATACCAGCCAAAATGCTTATAAGAAGGATATCGGTAATGTGCATATACAGATTTAGTTTTACTGCCTTAGGATGCAGCCTTATAAGAAACAAAAATAAAAGAATACCAATAACTATAGCAACGCCATAACTGTTAATAGATAGGGGACCATAAATGGAAAGCAGTTCTCGTTTCATAGTTACTCTTTAAATTCGATCTCTTGCACAGATTCTGGAGATGCTTGGTCGCACAATACATGCCATTTGTTTTTCCAATTAAAAGAAAGATTAATTGCTTTTGATTCGGGGTTAACTATAAAGGTTATTGTGCGAGCACCAATCCTGTAGCCATTCATAAATGAGTAGCGATACGACACGGTAAAGCGATTATTGTCTAGGGCTACAGCAAGCTCATCACCCTCTACAATGGGGGTATCGTTAACTTTGATAGTAAAAATGCTTGGCGTATCTTTGCCTGTCCAATGCTTATATGAAAGCATTTTTTTAGTTATGCCATTTCTTATAATAATTTGACGTGTTTTTGTGTTGTCAGTTACTATTTCTGTATCGGCAGAGGGGGTTTGAATGTCGTTTTTTTGTGTAGACTCTTGTAACGGTATAGCTGAATTTTTTTCATACGCATCTGTTGTGCCCAGAGCAGGAGTAATAGATTGCTCAGATAGAGTCACCTGTTGTGCATTAGTAGATGCAAGAATAGTTTGAGTAGGATCTGTTTCTGGTATCACAACACTATCAACAGTATCGTTTTTATCAGCAGCATTTTCAGGGACGATCTGGGTTGCAGGTGTATTTTTTTGCATATAATATGAATACAAAAAAAGAGTTGTGCATAGCGTCAGCGCTAGCAGGGTAAAAAATGGTTTACGCGTTCTTTTCATAGTCCGCCTTGCTTATCAAAAAGGCAGTGTCAGGACGATCACCTAACATCAAACTAGTGCTGGTCAAAGCGCCGCTCGCAACCTTTGCCTGTTGCACAGAAATGGCAGCCTCGATCTTCGCAATAGAAGCCAACGGCTTAGAAAAACCACCCACCAGCTTCGAACCAGCCACCTGAGCCTTCAAATCAAAGCTCAGCGGAGGAGTGATTTTCCCTCCGGGCAACGCGAAGCTGAGTTGCCCTGCTCCAATTTTAGCTGAGCCGCCCTTGGAGCCGTCCACCTGCACGCTGCCTTCGAGCCCCATCACCTTAAAACCACCCGAAGGACTGGCCGAAGTGATAAACGTCGTGCCCAAAACGGAAGCCGTTGCGCCCGCGCTTTTAATACGGCCTCCTCCTTTGCCCTTCGGCGCGTTGAAGAGAACATTCCCCTGCGCCAAATTGACGTCACGGCTGTTGACTTCGACTGAGAAAATCGTGTTCGAACCCACCCGCGTTACCGTTTTATCCTCGGCAACAAGTTCCGCACGGGAGTCCGCGCCCGTCTTCAAAACATTCGGTGCCACTAGCACGTCGCCAACTTTCGGAGAAGATTCTGCCTTCGTAGCAGCGTCAATGACTAGAACATCCTTGACGATTTCCGTAAACGTAAGCCCTTGTATGGCATCA
>JBAWWF010000286.1:0-1824 GCA_037146895.1 Alphaproteobacteria bacterium
TTTCAGGAATTGTTTCTGAAAGAAAAAGCCTTATACAATCTGTAGTGTGTAAGATAACTATTATCGCTAGCAAAACAACACCAAAAGCCACAAGCGAAGCTATCTTTAATATTTTTTTCATAATCAACAACCTTATTTTTATTAATTTTATTTACATACCTAGTTTATATAATTAAACCGAACCGCATCACTCTGTATCTTATTTGTCTCAAAAAAATCAACACGTTAATCCTTATAAATACTTGCTTGCATCTGGGTCAGGCTTAAGTTTCTTTAAAAACTCCTTGAAGGTTATAGCTATATCAGCAATGCTCTCGCCTTCAGGATTTTCATGAAACCAATAAACAACAGGTGGATCCTTGTCTTCAAACCCATCAATAGAATAATCAAAACAAAAATAGTCTCCACCACCAGTCACAGCAAAAGGGAGCAGCATTTTTGGAAAAAAATCAGGCAAAGTAAAATATTCTCTCAAAATATTTGCGTCACAAGCGGGATTAAAACTCAAGAATGCACCAATTCCAACTTCTTTAATACTACCTTTTGCTGGGTTGATGAGATCAACAAGGGGTTTTTCAGGAACTCCTCTATCACATTGACTGATGCAGTCAATGAACTCTTGTGGAAACTTGACTCGTAAATTTTTTTCCGTAAAATCAATGACCTCATTTGTAGGACCTTCGCCATATCCATCTAACATTTTCATAACCTATTTCCTTTATTCATTATTGCCCCCATAAGAAGTCTCCACCCACGTGCGCTAGTGCGTTATGTATTTTTTCTGGCACTAACTGCATTCTCCCAGCTTCTTGATGATGATGCCATGTGTGCCCCGGGATTTTATCTAACCCTTTTCTGATAACCGCAAGCTGTTCTTGATTAAAAATATTCGTGTTTATTTCTCCCCTATCAATAGAGTCCCTCAAAGAACGAGTCGCATGCCTCATTTGAGTTTTGCTCTCTGCTTTGAACATAGAGTCCGGCAGTCTCATTTCAGCTTTTACATACTTATCGAAAATAGGGAAACCACGATTATCAAATGGGATATGGACACCATCTGCTAAATCACGTCCCCTCCCTGTTAATTTCACATTTGGCTGGTTGGCGCGCGGCATCGTGTGTGCAGTTACTGCATCAGCTCCGTATCGATCTTGTAGCATTCTCTCCATCGCTCGTGGATCATAAAATCCGCTTCCCGCAGAGTTCTCCGGCACGGTATGCGCAGCCCGCCGTGGTACGGCGAGTTTTCTGGCGGCTAAACCAGCAGCACCCTTAAGGACCAATAACGTATCTGCTTGTTCAGCTGCCCACCTTACCGCTCGACCATTGCGATCGGCTTGCTCAGGTGTATCTCCTTGTGCTTCGGCCTGTTCAACAGCATAGTCGATACTGGCACCGATCCCAGCCGCCGCGGCTTCGTTTACAACATGGAAGCCTGCCATGCCTACCACCGCTCCACCGACCGCACCCCATGGTCCTAATGGTGCTCCCCTGACTGCACCAAGAGCCCCTGCCCGCACATATCCATAAGCGTGTACTAGTTGCCCAGCCGTTAGGATGAGTGCATCCATGGCTGCGGCACGATGTGGGTTTTGTTGAGCATACCTTTCAGCTGCGTCTTGGATGGCAGCCAATCGATCCAAATTCGCTTGTGCCGCTGTCACAACTCCTTGAACAACAGCCGCACGATCCCGTGGTGTATCAGCAGCCGCCATCTCGCCAGCGATAGCAGGGTTGGCCTGGGCATAATAATCAGCGACTCTAGCGTGCAGAGCGCGCATAGGTGCTTGTGAGTCTGGCAGAGGATCTGGAATTGCCGTTTGG
>JBAWWF010000287.1:0-1823 GCA_037146895.1 Alphaproteobacteria bacterium
GGGAGGGGGGAGGGTGCCAATATAAATATCGCCCTGTTGCTCCAGAAGTTGCAGTGTTTGTTCTAGAAGACCAGAGTCTGTAATCGTCTTCTCTGAGCTAAAGACATCGATGGTGATTCCTAAAGCTTTGAGGTCCTCATTAATGAGAGCCATCATGGCTACCATGACCTCCTCACGAAAGGTGTCCATCCAAGCTGTTTCGGGCTGATCCAACCAGGCGGGACCATGCTTCTCGGCCAAGTGCTGGCCGACGGGTATCAAATAATCGCCAGGGTATAGATCATTGGCAAACGCAGAATCTTCTACCGTTACACCAAGAGCTTGCGTATAGCGTAAATAGGCGGATCGAGTCAGATTAATAATCTGACCGCCAGCATCATTGATGTAATACTCGCGACAAACCTTAAAACCGACTTTTTGCAACAAGCTAGCAATGGTGTCACCCAAGACGGCATTGCGGCAGTGGCCGACGTGCATCGGTCCTGTCGGATTTGCTGACACATATTCAACATTCACAGGCTGGCCGCCACCCGTGGTCGCGTTGCCATAGCTTTCGCCACATTCGAGGATGGTTTTCAAGTGTGTCTGCCAGATGTGAGAGTGGAGCGTGATATTGAGAAATCCAGGTCCCGCAATGGTGACGTCCGAAACTCCAGTGATTTTTTTTAATAAGGGAACCAAAGTCTCAGCAAGCTTTCGTGGGGGCTGTCCCGTAGGCTTCGCCAGAACCATAGCAGCATTGCATGCCATATCGCCATGGGCTGCTTCACGCGGGGGATCGACCGTAACTCGACTCAAGTCAACATCTGGAGCAACCAAATCTTTGAGGACAAGCAGTATTTTTTCTGTATATGCTGCAAAAAGGTTCATGCTTGGCGCAACAATTGTTTTTCAGTCAGAAGCGTTTGTAGCTCCCCTGTCTGGTGCATTTCGCGCACAATATCACAACCACCAATAAATTCGCCCTTAATATAAAGCTGAGGAATCGTCGGCCAGTTGCTAAACTCCTTAATCGATTGGCGGATTAGAGGATCACTTAAAACATCGATATCCTTAAAAGGAATTGCCAAATCTCTTAGGATTTTAACAACAACGGAAGAAAAACCACATTGCGGGAAATCCGCCGTTCCCTTCATGAAGAGCACAACATGATTGTTGTCAATTTCCTGCTGAATAGCTGCTAATGTTGACGTGTCAGACATTTTTCGTAATCTCCTTACTCTGTCCGTAGCATATAACTCTGTGAGTAAAAACCATACCATATCCATATCAGCATTGCTATCTTCATGGCGGGCCGTTTAACATTATAAAATGTTAACTATCTTACTCATGGCTCCGCAGCTACCTGACAATGTCGGTGCTATAGCGCGCCTCATGAAAAACTTTGGGTTGAATGATTTGCGCGTCATTGCTCCGCAGTGCTCGCTTGCTGACCCCAAGGCAATCGCTGTTGCTGCTGGCGCTGATGACATCTTACGCGAAGCCATGCACTACGAGACAATCGAGCACGCTATCCATGATCTCGATGCTCTATGGGCTACATGTGGTAATGAACGTGATGGCATTAAGCCTTATAGTGCCCCAGAGGTAGCGATGCGCGAGGTCGTAACTTACAACAAACCTGGCATCCTTTTTGGTCCAGAGCGCACTGGGCTTAGTAACGACATCATCGCCCGCTGCAAGGCTGTCATCCAGATTCCGACCCATCCAGACTTCTCATCCCTCAACATAGCGCAAAGCCTAGCTGTCATTGCCTATGCCTGGTTTCAACAACAAGGAACACCGCGCCCACAGCAACATTTACGTACTGGCGAGACACGCAT
>JBAWWF010000288.1:0-1822 GCA_037146895.1 Alphaproteobacteria bacterium
GGGCAAAAAATTTAGTATGCAAATTTTGCTATTAAAGTCTTACAAAGACAGCATTCCTGCCGCGACCCAATAGTTATCTGGAATACCTTTAGCATTGGCGAATAGCAATGCTCCAACTAAAGCGCTGTCACCATCTTCGTTGTACCAAAAATTCCCTGTCTTACTTTCGTAGATTACGTTAGCTGTTGAGCCAGCTTTCTTTGCTGCTGCGATTGTTTGGAATGTGGCAAAGCTACCAAAGCCATCTAAAGAGATAGCGTCTTTTTCTGCAGCTGTGTATTTGAAATCAGTGATCGTGTCGGCAAGAACAGTCTTGGCTGAAGTGAAATCAAAGTCTGATTTACTGATTTTGAAGATGTCGTTTCCTTTGCCGCCGGTGAGTTTGTCTGAGCCTAATCCGCCAGACAGAATGTCATCTCCAGCGCCGCCACTTAGGATATCGTTACCAGCTTCTCCAAAAAATGATTCATTTCCATCCCCACCCGTAACTGTGTCATTGCCAGCTCCGAGATGAGCATCTTTACTCAAGCCGGCTGCAGTTTTTAGAGTGAGGACATTAGCTGAATCGAACCAATATTTCTCAAGTGAATTGAACAGCATTTCCAGAGGGAAGGATGTACTGTTTTCAAGTAAATTAGAGAGATTTTTGAATGCATCCATATCCTCTAATGCTACTTTTCCCCAAGTTAACGAAAATGAGAATGAGTCACTTTCCTTAGCTGATATCGACCCAGCAGTTAGCGAAATGGCTGTAGGAGTTGAACCATTACCCCCTGATGTGGTACCTGATAGCTCCATACCGAATGCAATTTTATTTGAATACCTGTCCGTTCCTGATAACTTTGCAACCGCACTAAACGTACCAGTTCCGTGATCAGCCTCATCCGTTAAATATGAGTAGCCTGTACCGCCTGTTGTTTTAAAGCTTGCAGTTAAACTCGCCGTAATAATTTCACCGTAACCATTTTTCATAGTCCAGTTATCAGTTTCTGATTTAATTGATTTGGTAACACTTCTGGTAAAGCTGGCATCATCATCTTTTGTTGCCGTATTTCCACCCTGATTATAAGACCCTGATGCTGAATATGATCCATTAACATTAGCCAACTTAAAACTCAAAGAAGTTTTATCTTCTCCCGAAAGTGCAAATACCAAAGATGACGGATAATACTTGTTATTTGTTTTATCATAATAAATTTTATAATCAACAGTTGCGGCAGATTTTCCACTAGTCCATTTGACTTTACTGCTGGCAGTTTCAGACAAGGTGCCACTGGCAACAACCCAATCAGCAGTTCGGTAGTTTGATAGCGAGCCTGTATTTACCCAAGGCACAACAAAGTCAGCATCGAGTAAACCTGCTTCTGAAGGTGTAGGCATATTTAATTAGTTCCGAAAATAAAATCTAAACTTTTGTTCAGCACACCTTGAGCACCAAGGTCAGAAGATAGCAAAAAGTCATTAAACTGGAAAATTATTTTACAACGATCTAGTTATGAATTAATAACAAAATTTAGTGTAAATATAGTGATTATTAGATAACGGTGTTACCGTTTCTGAGCTTGAGAGGTGATAAAACGTTTGGGAGGTTCCATTAATGCGAGTTATACGGTATATGTTGGTGACCCACCATTTCTATTGCGAAAATAAATTCCCCCTCAACAGAAACAGTTTTTGCTTAATCGTTTACCGTTAATTACGGTGTTAAATTTAATTCCGCTTATGGCCCAGTAATAATTACTGGGCGCGATGTATGATTCAAATCACGCTATAAACTGTACCCACGCCGATCTGCAATTCCTTGGCAATCTGCTTTATACCC
>JBAWWF010000289.1:0-1813 GCA_037146895.1 Alphaproteobacteria bacterium
ATATAGACACGGAGCGGAGCGTAATCTTCATAAGTGAGCACGCAGAACACGCACATAGAGCGCAGCAGTTGTCCATAGGCTGAATAGTTAAGCACACTCAACAAAAATTTCAGATTCAGCCGAGGTAGTATCAGCACTAGCTTCTGATGGATTAATGGGCTGTTGCGGCATAATGGTTGCAATCGCGTGTTTGTAAACAAGTTGCGAGTGACCTTCGCGTCGGAATAATAATGAGAAGACATCAAACGAAGCCACCTCTCCAGTAAGTTTTACGCCATTTACCAAAAAAACAGTCAGCATCGTTTTGTTTTTACACACATAACTCAAGAATGCGTCCTGCACACTCAACACTTTTTCTACTGCCATCTTAATACTACTCCTTAACCATTGTTGTACGTGGTGGGCGCTGAAGGATTCGAACCTTCGACCCGTTGATTAAGAGTCAACTGCTCTACCAACTGAGCTAAGCGCCCGTACTCTTTATTTCTTATAACGCGATAATACGAAGAAGTCGACAACAATCATCGTCCCATGCGAACATCATGATGAATAGCTACCGAAAAAACCAAACCCATGCCGATCATTAAGGTCAGTACCGCTGTTCCACCATAGGAGAGCAAAGGCAATGGCAGGCCAACAACCGGCACTAGCCCAACAACCATAGCCATATTAATGAAAACATACGAGAAAAGCGTTGTTGTCATTCCCAAAGCCAAATAACGACCAAACGCGTGATGACTTTTGATAGCCACAAAAAAACCATAAGCAATGAGCAAGACATATAGTAGCAGTACGATCACCCCCCCCATAAACCCGAACTCCTCACACAGCATTGTAAATATAAAATCGGTCTGCTTTTCAGGTAAAAAATTCAAATGGCTTTGGGTGCCTTGCATGAATCCTTTGCCCCAAAAACCGCCTGAGCCAAGAGCTATCTTCGATTGCATGATGTGGTATCCTGTTTGCAAAGGATCCTGCTCAGGATTCAGGAATGTTAAGATACGATTTTTTTGATAATCGCGTAATAAGCTCCAAAAAACAGGCATGCTTGCGCTCACGGCAAGTCCTGCCACAACAAATTTCCACCATCTTACGCCAGCTACAAAGAACAAAGAGATCCCAGAAATCAACAAGATAATGGCTGTGCCCAAATCCGGCTGGCGCATTACAAAGAGCGTCGGCAAAAGAATCATAAGAGACGGGAGCACTAGTGTGCGTACGTGGGAAATCTGCTCTGCCGTACAGTGATGTAAATAGCGCGCAAGTGCTAGCACCAAGGAAATCTTCATCAGCTCCGAAGGCTGCAAATTGAAAACATACAGGTCAAGCCAGCGTTGCGCGCCCATGCCAATAAAGCCCATCGCCTCTACAGCAATTAAGAAGAATAAAGAAACCATGTAAAATGGGTAAGCGAGCATGCTCCATGTGCGTACGTCAACCAGAGCAATAATAAATAAAATGATCAAGCCGACAGCAAAGCGCACAAGCTGCTTTCCGGCCCACGGCGAAATACTCCCTCCCGCTGCTGAATACAGCATGGCTGCACCTATCAAGGTTATCAGCACCAAAATGCCGACAACTGCCAGGTTCATACGTTGGAGCCGCCGCCATTTTCCTTCACGCATCGTTTTCGTCCAGCAAGTGATTACCTTAACAATAAAAAAATAGAGTGATTCTTATTGTGTATAGATGCCTACATAGACAAGCAAGGGCTTTTTGTTAATTAATTGTAACTGCCTAGATCTGTTGTTGTGAAGTGAAAGATCCTGGATTGCGTGCGTGTAAACTCCTCGCAATGACGGCGGAGAGCTAG
>JBAWWF010000290.1:0-1792 GCA_037146895.1 Alphaproteobacteria bacterium
CAATGGCCCAAACTCTTAAACAACGGCAACAGTTCAAGTCTTTCCCAAGAAAAACAACCGTTTTGTTGTGGCTGACGTCCGAAATGACCATAAGTAGCGGTTGGTAGATAAATCGGGCGGTTGAGCTGTAGATAATCACAAATAGCCTTTGGGGACATATCAATTTCATTTTGAATAAATCTTGTAAGTTCTTCATCAGGTATAAGGCCGGTTCGATGCGTATTTACATAGAGAGAAAGAGGTTTCGAGTATCCTATGGCATAGGCGATCTGAATGGTGCAACGCTTTGCTAACCTGGCCGCAACAATATTCTTGGCAATATGGCGTAACATGTAGGCTGCGGAACGATCTACCTTCGTTGGATCCTTACCGGAGAAGGCGCCACCACCATGTGGGGCCGCGCTACCATAAGTATCAACAACAATTTTGCGGCCAGTTAGTCCACAATCGCCAGCGGGACCGCCAATGACAAAGCGTCCTGTTGGATTAAAAAAAAAGTTCTGCTCAGCACACATCCAACCAACAGGCAGCGAGGACTCAACGATAGCCCACGCCTTTTCACGTAAACTCTTTAAATCAGCATCAGGACTATGTTGTGTTGAAAGAACTATGGCCTGAGCTCCTTGGGGTACTCCATCTACATAGCGCAGGGTCACTTGCGACTTAGCATCAGGACCAAGCACGTTAGACAGTGCTTGAGTGCGCGCACGCTGAAGATTCTCCAAGATCCGATGTGCATAATAAATAGGGGCTGGAATCAACATATCCGTCTCGTCACAAGCGAAACCAAACATTATACCCTGATCACCTGCACCCCATTCATTGCCATTATTGCTCTTTACACCTTGAGCAATATCTTCGGGCTGGGGGTGGATAAAACTCTTGAAGTCCAACGTTTGCCAGTGAAAACCATCTTGAGCGTATCCAATGCGTTTGACTACATCTCGGGCAATACTTTCCAACCGATGAGCAGATAAAATGGGGCCATTTGTTTCACCACCGACAATAATCTGATCCGTAGTTACAAAAGTCTCGATAGCTGTATGCGCAAATGGATCCTCAGTTAAATATGCATCCAGAATAGCATCTGAAATTTGATCACACACCTTATCTGGATGTCCTGGCGCAACTGATTCGCTAGTAAAAAAGTATTGCATATTTCACACAATACCACTACATGCTTAATACATCGCTAATTTAAAAAAGGAACAGATAAATGTGTACTTCTAATCATCTTTTATCGCTAACGGCGCGCTTATCGTTGTTGGCCGTTATCACTGTTGCTTGTGTGGACAAACCATCGGTCCAACATGACTTCCCCCTAAGATATGAGCATGAAAATGTGCTACTTCTTGTCCACCATGATCTCCTGTGTTGATAATGAGACGATAGCCTTCATCGAGTTGCAGATCTTGAGCAATTTGCGCAACCCTAGCAAAGAACTGAGCCACCAGCATTTGCGGTGCTTTTAAGCAAAAGCTCGGATAATCGCGATAGCTCCCCTTGGGAATAACGAGGACGTGAATAGGTGCTTTAGGGTTAATATCCCGAAATGCCAAAACGCAATCGTCCTCGAAGACCTTCTGGCAAGGGATCTCTCCCCTTAAAATCTTGGCAAAAATATTCTGAGTGTCATAATCCATTACATGAGCCCTTTCCAATAAATTACAATCTTTACTCAAGCCCTTAGTTGACGACTAAGTTTATTGGACCTAAGGTATAAGGCAAAATGGATATAAACAAGGGTTAGCAAATGACGAGCGAAACATGGCATGGAACGACGATTCTTTCG
>JBAWWF010000291.1:0-1774 GCA_037146895.1 Alphaproteobacteria bacterium
TTTTATTAAACTTATATTCTATTACTTAATTATAAAACATAATAATATAGTTACTGCTGCGAGTTGCGCTGGATTTGGCGCCCACATCAGACGGGCCTGGCATGAGAATTGATGCGGTAGTTGCCCGGCTCATTAAGCTTTTAGCTCAAATGGCGGAGCAGAGTCAGGCGGCATTGACTGCCGGCAGTATTGGCAATGAAATAAAAACCCGGTATGCGGTGGATGCATTGCGCTTGCTACACGCCAAGCGGGGAACCATTGATCAGGAGGTACGCTCCCGCATAGACCGCTTGCCCATGCAGACGCAAGATCAGATCCGGCAACACCTGAGTCAAATACAGAGTGCAAAAATCTTTGTTCATTCTTGGAGTAAACGCTACCAGGGCATTGTTCAGGCTGAGGAACTATCGCATAGCGCCGAAGGGCGTAATGCTATCCTAGACTACACCCTGCCGCTGGACTGGCATTTCCAAGGCGACGTATTTGTACTCTTTTGCAAAGAGGAGCTTGCATTTGTGCCTGAGCTCAATGAGCGACGCCAGAAACGCATATTGTTTGTCGGCTCGCAAGATGACATCGACCCGCAGTTGCATCTCAATGTAATCAGCGCCCCTGATGCTTTGGCCTTACGCGAATATTTCGCGAAGTTGGACACCCCCATGCCCCTCAGGCTTTCATTTTTGAAACCTCAAGAGAAAGAACATGAGAGCCAAGGCTGGAAAAATATCAAGCAAGCTTTCACCCTAGCGATCACCAACAATCACACCATGAAAGTGCTAGGTAACTCCTGGATGACGCAAGGACTCGCCAATTTACAGTCCGTGGCCTTGAGTACAAATTTAGCGGCGCTTAAGCTGCGTTTTAAAGGGTTCCCGACCGTCATTATCATCTCACCAGGTCCTTCACTGGATAAGAACATTCATCTTCTAAAAGCACTGAAAGGCCGAACCATATTGATGGCGGCGGCGCAATGCGCGCGCGCCTTGCAAGTCGCTGGAGTGGTTCCCGACTTTGTTGTGGTGGCGGATCCAGGTGACCTGGCGTATTTTCTCGATGGCGTGGATACCAGCAAAATCGAGGCTTTGATGGTTGGCGTTTCTTGCCATCCGGCCTTCTACAAACTGAAATTCAAGAACATCATTACCTTCAACGCCAATGGTCCTAATGATTTTTGGATTTCCGAGATATTTGGTGACACCCTACCAATTGCGATGGGGGGATCAGTAACTATTGACTGTTTCTTTATTGCAAAATATCTTCAATTTAGCAATATTATTATGGTTGGTCTTGACTTATCGCTCTCGGCCGGAAAAGCATACTCAACGCAGTCGGCCAACAGTGAATGCACCGTGATTGTTGACGAAATTAGTAATACGCTGGCTTTTTCAAATGTTCCAGCGCAAATGGAGCGGATATTTATAGCAAAGGGCAGTAGCAGTGAAGATGCCGTGGAAGCGCTATGCGTGTTACCCGGCTATTACGGCGGCACGGTACAAACACGTCCCAATTACCACCACTTTCATGGTGAGTTTGTGGAAATGGCCAAATATGAAGCTACTCAAGAGCACCCCATTTCTCTTATAAATTGCACAGAAGGTGGTGTATTTATTGAAGGATTCCGACACATACCACTTCAAACGGCAATTACGGAATATGTCTCTGAACCGATCGTTGATGTTTCTGAAAAAATCGAAGCAGCGTCTCAATCTATGGATCGAATGTTGCGAACCAGCCAATGCGTTAAAGCGAAAATTTCATTGCTTCGGAGTGTCGA
>JBAWWF010000292.1:0-1761 GCA_037146895.1 Alphaproteobacteria bacterium
TTCACAAAAGTGTGGCAACACTTCTGTGAATTAAAAACCAAACCCTGTAAGGGTTCTAAAAGAACAAAATGGCGTAGCCATTTTGTTCTTTGGTATAAAAAGTTAAGCTCAAATCTTGACAGACAAGGAGCCTAAGCGCCTTGTTCTCTACTTAGCCATAAATAATCAGTTGGCTTGGCATATAATGAGATTAAATTTTGTAAAAATTTAACCCTATACATGACCATTACCATTGCACCCGAAACCGTGACCGTTAAGCACGAGATTAAGGATATTACTCTTGCACCTCTAGGAAAACAACGCATCGAATGGGCGAGCCGCGAAATGCCCGTATTGCGTCAAATTCGCGATCGCTTTGCTGCTGAGAAGCCACTTGCAGGTATCCGCATCGCCGCTTGCTGTCATGTCACCACTGAAACTGCTAACCTCGCGATCGCACTCAAAGCCGCTGGAGCAGATGCAGTTTTGATTGCTAGCAATCCACTCTCCACGCAAGACGATGTCGCCGCCTCCTTGGTTTACGATCACGGGATTTCGGTATTTGCCATCAAAGGTGAAGATAACGCTACATACCATCGCCACGTCGAAATGGCGCTTGCTCATCGTCCCCACATCATCGTTGATGACGGTAGCGACGTAACCACGACTTTAGTACTACATCACGCTGATCAAATCCCTGAAATCATTGGAACTACCGAAGAAACCACCACAGGACTAGTTCGCCTTAATGCAATGTTCCGTGATGGCAAGCTGACCTTCCCTGCGATCGCAGTTAACGATGCAGAAACCAAGCATTTCTTTGATAACCGCTATGGTACTGGTCAATCTACCCTCGATGGCATCATCCGCGCTACCAATATCTTGTTGGCTGGCAAAGTAATCGTTGTAGCTGGCTATGGCTGGTGTGGTAAGGGTGTAGCTCTACGTGCACGAGGCATGGGGGCAAATGTAGTTGTTACGGAAATCAATCCAGTTGCGGCGATCGAAGCTGCAATGGATGGCTTTAGAGTTATGACTATGGATGAAGCAGCTAAAATCGGCGATATCTTTATCACCGTTACTGGCAATAAGCACGTCATCCGCCGCGAACATTTTGAAACCATGAAAGATGGTGCGATCGTTGCGAACTCTGGTCACTTCGATTTGGAAATTGACCTTGTTTCCCTCAACGATCTCAGCGAATCCGCTAGTTTTGTTCGGAATTTTACCCAAGAGTATCAACTCAAGACTGGCAAATCGATCATCGTTATCGGTGAAGGTCGCCTAGTGAACCTTGCCGCTGCTGAAGGTCATCCTGCTAGCGTTATGGATATGAGCTTTGCTAACCAAGCTCTTGCATGCGAATTCCTCGTTAAGAACAAGGGCAATTTACCTGCGGGTGTTGTGCCAATTCCTAAGGATATCGATCAAGAAATCGCTCGCTTGAAGTTACAAGCAATGGGCATCACCATTGATACACTTACTCCTGAGCAAGTGCATTACCTCAATTCTTGGACAGAAGGAACATAAGCTTTCTTAAAAAAAGAGGGAGCGCATTGCGCTCCCTCTTTTTTTAATTACAGCGCTTTGCGCTCAAACCCCAACCAAGAGAATTTTTGAAAGTGTTGCTTTGCAACACTTTCAAAAATTCTCTTGTGGTTCCTTTGCTCGATAATTGCTGTAATATCAGCGTATAAGTTATGCCTCAAACCAAAATCTATGGAAACGCTGATTTTATTCAGCAAAATCGTGAACCTCTATCAACTATCATTCATTCCTGTG
>JBAWWF010000293.1:0-1757 GCA_037146895.1 Alphaproteobacteria bacterium
CTGGTAATCATGGGCCCGAACGAATAGGTGTCGTAGGTTTCTGAGATTTTGTCATGTTGGTGAATGCGAATTTTGCAAGGTATGTTGAGTGCAGCTTTGCCTTGCCATTCAAAAAAGCCTTGATCGCATATTTCTTTGAGAGTCTCCCAGCCTTGAGCTGTTTGAACATCTATCCTTGTTGCGTATGGCACAAAGCATTTTAAGCGGTATGTTTTTACATCGCTTTTCTCTGACTTCTCTTGATGAAATCCCAAAAAAGCAAAGGGGTCATGATGAAGCGCATCAAGAATCAAATTTATTTGCGTGTTTTGCTCAAGTGTTGACAAGGGAATTTTCTAAAAAAAGTATTTACTAGGAGTCTGATGATTGTACTAGATTGTGGCTATCTAACGTGTCTATAATGAGGCTAGAAGTAACAATATACCGCATAAACACATGAAGTATTGACTCTCATCTGAGGTTGGCTTCTAGTGAATATCAGATATAAAACTTTAATTAGGGGCGCGTCATGCAGCAAGAGATCTCTTCAACACGTTTTGTTAGCAACCTCACCAAAAACACAGTCGCGCTTATCTTGGCTGGTGGTCGAGGTAGTCGCTTAAAGGACTTAACAGATCTGCGTGCAAAGCCGGCGGTGCCATTTGGTGGCAAGTTCCGCATTATTGATTTTCCTTTATCGAATTGTATTAACTCTGGTATTCGCCGTGTCGGCGTTGCCACGCAATATAAATCACATAGTTTGATGCAGCATATTCAGCGTGGATGGGGGTTCTTGCGTGGTGAATTTAATGAGTTTGTTGAGTTATGGCCTGCACAACAACGTATTCAAGAGCAGTGGTACAAAGGTACTGCGGATGCTGTATTTCAAAACTTAGACATTATTCGCAATATTCGTGCTGAATATGTGCTGATTTTAGCAGGCGACCATATCTATAAGATGGACTATGGTCAAATGTTGGCTTCACACTTTCGCAATAAAGGGGATATGTCATTTGCATGTATCAACGTGCCGATCTATGATGCGAGGGTTTTTGGTGTGATTGGCGTGAATGAAGAGGATCGCGTGATCGACTTTAAAGAAAAGCCTGAGCATCCAGATCATCTTCCTAAAGACCCAACACAAGCTTTTGCTAGTATGGGTATTTATGTGTTTTCCGCAGCATTTTTATACGAGCAATTAATTCGTGATGCAGATGACCCTAAATCTGAGCATGATTTTGGTAAAGACATTATTCCGCAAATCATCAATAAATATCGTGTTTATGCGCATCGCTTCACTGATAGTTGCGTGCGAGGTGAAAAAGGTGATTACTATTGGCGTGATGTTGGTACGGTTGATGCTTATTGGGAAGCGAATATGGAGCTCACTAAAGTGACCCCAGAGCTTAATTTGTATGACAGCGATTGGCCGATTTGGACTTACCAAGAGCAATTGCCGCCTGCTAAGTTTGTGTTTAATAACGAGGGGAGACGTGGCACGGCAACAGATTCATTAGTCTCTGGCGGTTGCATTATTAGCGGCTCCAATATTAACCAATCTGTACTTTTTTCAAACGTGCGAGTGCACAGTTTTAGTTCAATTGAAGACTCGGTGATCTTGCCGCAAGTGGAAATTGGCCGACATGTGAAACTCAAGCGCGTGGTCATTGATAAAGGCGCCGTTATTCCTGATGACATGGAAATTGGGTTTGATTTGGAATTGGATCGTCAGCGATTCCATGTGTCAGAAAAAGGAATTACTTTGGTAACGGCCGCCA
>JBAWWF010000294.1:0-1750 GCA_037146895.1 Alphaproteobacteria bacterium
CATTGAAGATGACTTGGCCGTTCTTAGTGAAGTACGATCAGCCCTTAAAGAAAATGGATTATTGCTCCTTAGTGTTCCTCAGCATGGTTGGTTATGGAGCCCAGTTGATGAATATGCCTGTCATGTCAGAAGGTATTCTGCTTCAGAGTTGCGCCGAAAACTTAAATCAGTCGGTTTTGAAATTCTGAGAAGTACTTCATTTGTAAGCTTTCTTCTTCCAAGTATGATGTTATCAAGACTCATGAAGCGGTATTCAAGATCAAATATAGACTATTCAGATGAACTGAAGCTCTCAAAAAATCTTAACGCATTGTTACTTAAGATAATGCAGTTGGAAATTTACCTGATAAAAATTGGTATCAACCTTCCATTTGGCGGATCAAGATTGGTATTGGCAAAGCGTA
This sequence comes from Alphaproteobacteria bacterium, assembly GCA_037146895.1. Taxonomy (GTDB): domain Bacteria; phylum Pseudomonadota; class Alphaproteobacteria; order Paracaedibacterales; family JBAWWF01; genus JBAWWF01. The sequence continues at coordinate 405 of JBAWWF010000294.1, forward strand.
TAAAATAGTTATAAACATGACAGCAGAGAAAATCCCTTTTAACAAACCTTACATGACCGGAAAGGAGCTTTATTACATTGCCGAAGCTAAATTCGGCAACATGCTGGCGGGTGATGGGCCGTTCACAAAGCGTTGCCATGAGTGGATTGAGCAGCGGACCAGCTGTTCAAAAGCATTGCTTACTCATTCCTGCACTGCAGCTCTGGAGATGGCAGCATTGTTGCTAGATATCCAGCCAGGTGATGAAATAATAATGCCGTCCTATACATTCGTCTCCACTGCCAACGCCTTTGCATTGAGAGGGGCAATTCCAATATTCGTAGATTCAGAACCAAATCATCCAAACATAGATGTCGAGCAAATAGAGGAGAAGATTTCTTCAAAAACAAAAGCTATTGTTATAGTACATTATGCTGGTATCGCATGTGACATGGATGCAATATTATATATTTCTAAAAAGTATGGCATTCCGATTATTGAAGATGCGGCGCAAGCAATTGGTGCTAAGTACAAAGACGAGTTCCTTGGAAATTTTGGATGTTTAGCTACCTTCTCTTTTCATGAAACAAAAAATGTGAATTGTGGAGAAGGAGGCGCCATAGTAGTGAATGAGAATAGCCTCTATCCGCTTATAGAAATAATAAGAGAGAAGGGAACCAATAGAAGCGCATTTCTCAGAAGCGAAGTCGATAAATACACATGGGTTAGCTTGGGCTCCTCTTTCTTGCCATCTGATTTACTCGCTGCCTATCTCTATGGCCAATTACTAAACTATGACAATATTCAATCGCATAGAAATGCTTTATGGAGTGCATACGATAATATATTATCTGATAGCTTTTTAAAAAGTCAGTTTAATTTCTCTACTCCTTTTATTCCATCGTATGCGAAAGGAAATAGTCACATATATTATCTAGTTGTTAAGGATTTGGAGTTTAGGACCAAGTTGATAGACTTGCTAAAAAGAGAGGGTATATTAACTGTGTCGCATTATGTTGCCCTTCATAGTAGCCCATTTGGCAGGCAATTCTCTGTCCAAGTCGACGAAAGTGATTATTTTAATTGTGATAAATTCTCTCAGCGCTTAATTAGATTACCTCTGTACCATGAGCTAACCGTGGAAGATGTCGAATTTATCGCTCTTAAGATTTTGGAAGCAATTAGAAAAATTTAATACGCCACCCTGTCTTTTTAAATGGCATCAACGAGGTAGTTCTGCCACCAGATGCTAATGAATAAAATGATCTCTCTCCGCCTCCTCCCATGGCGCTGCCACAGGCTGCTGATTAGCGATTAGGACGCCAACTTATTATTGCAGAACGGCCCTTAATCGTAACTCGCACAGT
>JBAWWF010000295.1:0-1738 GCA_037146895.1 Alphaproteobacteria bacterium
CCCCAAAACCCCAAAACCCCGTTCTTCTCCGCTGAAGTTTAAATAAAATATAATAAAAATATGAATACATCTCATTCTTAACAGCAACAGCCAGCACCCTCTATTGCAGGTGGTGCCCCAGTCTTCAATAATATTGCTCCGAGAACAAGAGAAGAAAGAGTATTGTTGCTTCTCTTTAATTGATTTAGGCATCATAAAAAGACCGTGATAAGATTGAAGTGACTAGACTTAAGGCTCGTGTAGGTGGATTCGTCAAGTATACAGATCAGGCTAACCTTTACAAGCCAGACCCAATCTCAACTCATTTCGTCGCAGGTAACGATAATTATTTACTCATGGTTATTAGAGGCTGACCGTTTCGATAAGGACTTTGCAGTGGCGGATAGAAGAATCAGGGAGGTAGAAGTTGAGAAGAAGCATTCCACATTTGATAAGTTAAGGCAGGAGAGACTCCAGAGGGACCTCAACAGGTGGGACCACATGGAGCATGAAGAGAAGAAGAACAATGACAGGCTTCAGATCAAAGCTGAGGTATACGGAGCTGCAAAGAAGAACAAGGGAGGATCCGCATACAATATCATATCATTAAACTACCAAGAAGATAAGGATGGACAGAGACTTATGCAAGTTGATTAGGATGCCAAGGTTAGGGCCTTAATGCGCACTAAGGCCCTCGATGCAAGAAATAATACTTAGTTCAATGTAATTACTGGCGAGGACAGATTTAAGATAAACATTCCTCATCACGATCGGTATAACCCAGTACTGAGTCACACTGGTGGCCAAGTGGTCTCTGCCAATTCTCGCAGATCAGCGGCAAGCGGTATAGTACCAGGTCTAAATTGAGTATATTATTAAGTTTATCTGATTAACTCAATTTTATAATAATATATTCATTATAAAAATGTCTTCAGGTGGATGCTGCGGCGGAAAATCTAAGAACCAAGGCACCGCTAATAAGCCAGCTGCTGGTGGCCTAAATGTTAAGAATGGAACGGGAAATGAACCTTTCAGGCAAGAGTATAAACCGCAGGGTGGTACATCAAGCAATATGGGATAGTCTACGGGGTTTCAATCATCGAATAACTAAGGTAATAAGGTAATAGAAGCAAAAGTCGTTTTGCTTGGCGATTCAGGTGTCGGCAAATCTAGTATTGCGCAGAGGTTTTGGAAAAACATCTTCCCTGATCAACATGATGTGACAATAGGTGGTGCATATTTCTAGCAAACTATAACTCTTAACCCTGGAGAAGGCGGTCTTGGAGGGCAGCCAACTCAAGTTAAGCTTCACATTTGGGACACTGGTGGCAGTGAGAAATTTCGCTCAATGATCAAGCTGTACTATAAAGATGCTGCAGCTGCCATTATTTGCTACGACTTGGCTGAAGAAAAGACTTTCAATTCATGCTACTATTGGATCAATCAAATGATGGAAAACACGTCTGATGGCGGTGAAAATTTCGTAATGGCTCTTGCTGGGAACAAATGCGATCTAGATCCTTCATAAATTAAGGTTTCTCTTTAGACCGCGACTGAGCTTGCACAAAAGCACAATATGATCGCTGCAGAGACTTCAGCTAAAACTGGGAAGGGAGTACAAGAGCTTTTCAAAAAGATAGCCGAAAGAATAGTTGTCAGCAAAGTTCTCGCTTAACAGTAATAGTAAAATGACTTTTGAATGAAATATTATATATCGCAGATTCTTTCATACACATATCGGGGTTTTGGGGTTTTGGGG
>JBAWWF010000296.1:0-1728 GCA_037146895.1 Alphaproteobacteria bacterium
CCTCTACGCAATAGTGCCCCTAGCACCTTGTTGCCCACAAAGCCGCCGGCTCCTGTGAGAAGAACTTTCATCATGAAACAAAATCCTCTGCTAGGCGATCGCGCTGGGCAAGTATCGGATTCAGCGCCGGCCAATTTATGCCAAAAGCAGGATCATTCCATCGAATTACGCCGGCAGCGCTAGGCTGATATTCGCCTTCAATAAGGTAGGCCATGGTAGCGTGGTCAGTTAGCGTGAGAAAACCATGCGCAAAACCTTTCGGAATTAAAATTGACAAACCGCTGGAGGCTGTTAATTCAGTTGCAGCCCACCGCATGTAAGATGGCGAATGAGGTCGCAAGTCTACAATGACGTCAATCACACTTCCTCTGATGCATGTCACCAATTTAGCCTGGCAAAAGGGTGGGCGTTGATAATGCATACCTCTCAATGTATTTTCCTTTTCGTTGTAAGAAAAGGCGCTACTTGCTGGATTGAAATTGAAGCCGAAGCGCCTAAATAATGACGCATCCCAGAGCACCTCGAAGCTTCCTCGTTCATCATGGAAAGGGTGGGACTTAAGTAATCTAGCATCAGCCAGCTTCAAGCACTGAGAAGCCGGCTTTGTGTCACCCTGATAATACCCACATTCCAACTCGACCCAATCTAACATAATACTTATCCAATGTTGGAAAACATAGCATCAAGAAATCCTTGTGGGGAGTTTTCGCGGGCGTAAGCTACGTGGCTAGCACTTGCCTTTCTATCAAGTTCTGGGTAATTTACGATCGCGCTTTTGACAGCAGCAACAAACGCTTCAGCAGTGTATTCTTTGGCAATAACAGCAGAAAGTCCATGCTCGTTAACCATATTTTCCATTGTGGTTCCTGCGGTTATTACTACCACCTTTCCTAGCGCCGCAGCCTCGGTAAACACTCCAGATGATCCAAAGTAATAATAAGCGGGCATGTATGGAAGCAAAATAATATCTGCTGACTTCAGGGTAGCCACATACTCTTCGGGAGACAGCGCATCAAATAAATAATTTACTCGTGACTTAAAAATATCAGCAATCGCGACCATGCCTCGAGCTTCATCTGAGTCTTTGCCACTCTTTACCTGAACTGAGAAACACACATCAGGGTACTCACTCAAAACATTCTCGATTATATTCGCAATGAAATAATGCCCACGGTAGGGCGAAGTATTACCTATATACAAAATAGTCAACGGTTTCTTATGGGCAATGGTATCCTGGGATGACTGATTGTGGAATTCCACCTGAGGTATTGGAAGCACTTTCACCGGAATGCCAGACATACGCTGGTAGGCTAAGGACAAAACGTTTGTATCGGTAAAAAGATAAGATCTAGGATGACGTGTAACCAGCTTCGCCAAAACATATCGATACAGAAACTCGATGCTTGGCGCAAGACCTCTGTTGAGGTTGTAATGCATTTGAGAATTTAGAAACCGCAGTGTGATAGCAATATGTGGTCGTCTGTGGACTGGTAGCGATGAAACCCAGTCCGAGACGCCTTCAATTTGATTCTGCGTAAGACCAGGAAAATAAACTATATCATCAGGTGAAAGCTCTTCAACTGGAATAAAATCCAAATCAGTATGAAATGCCCTGTTGACTAAGAAATAGTTTTCAAATACGCCAAACTCCGCAATCTCGGGTGGTTTTTCTACAAAAACATCAAAATTTAATAATTCAATTACTCGGAGGCTGTGCTCACCTAGGTT
>JBAWWF010000297.1:0-1724 GCA_037146895.1 Alphaproteobacteria bacterium
TTCCATCAGGTGAAAATGCCGCTTGATCAGCTGATGTACCGAAATTTTTGAGTACTGAAAAATCATCCGTACTGTATAAGATGACAGGGAATCCCTTATCATTACTAGGTTGATCATTTTGATCATCCTCGAGTTTAGCACCAAATGAGGGTGTTTTATCGTTATTCACAGCGGCTAAAAAACTTTCGCCGTCTGGTGAAAAAGTTAAACTGGTTATATAGTTTGAAGGAACATTTTCTTCCCAAATTTTCTCCCATATTTCGCCATGCCTTTCGTGGAATTGAATTCCACCATTAAAATCACTGATAAGCAAAGAATCCCCGCCAATACTGACTGCAATTGAAGCACGGCTTATTTCTGGTTTAGATTTTTGAGATGTATATAGCTCTTCATTTTCTAAGTCATATTCATACCAGGAGTTTCCAGCAGCGGCAATAAATAAGCTTGGTTCAAATGGATTAAAAACTGTTGGAGCGTTGTATTTAACATGCTTTATAATACCATTTGGTCTACTGTATGGACCATAATTATCAGGAGATAGCGTAAACCCTTGGGCGTCACTGTATACGGCATCCCAGACTCTGATGTGTTGGGCTTGGCCGCCGGTAAGAAGATAAAGCGAATCAGGGGCAAAGTTAGAAAATCCGACGCTGGTTACCGGCGAGGCATCTCCAGCGATGATTAATTTACCCAACTTAGAAATTGCTGGAGTTTTGCCATTGGTTGGCGTCACTCTTGCTGGTGCTGGTTGCGTTTTTTGAGCCAACAATGAAAAGAAGGATAGCAATAAAAAGAGAAGAGGAAGGGACTTTTTCATATGCAGTTCATTTTAGGTTAATTTAGGTGTAGAAGATTTATTGCCAAAGGCAGTTAGGTGCTCTTTGAAATAAGCTCTAACACTTGGAAAAAGTTCGTTTAGTTGGTTAAACAACCTGTTTTTTTGATGATCGATATTTCATCAGCGGTTTTTCAAATGCTTTATTATCGATTGAAGCGCAGAATTTCGTATTGCTACTAAATTACTTGATTTGATCGATTGCTTAAGGGCAACTGAAGTAAAAAAGTAGCTCCTTCGCCTGCTTTGCTTAATGCTACCAGGCTCCCCCCATGCCCCTTAGTCACAATATCATACGACAAACTAAGCCCTAAACCGGTACCTTGACCTGTAGGCTTGGTGGTAAAAAAGGGCTGGAATATTTTGTCTTTAATGGCTTCAGGAATGCCGCTCCCATTGTCTTGGATACTGATTTCAATCGCATTTACCAGTTGCTTAGTGCTGATGGTAATTGTAGGTCTATACCCTTCCATTCCTTTTTTTGCTTTTTCAGACACTGCATAAAAGGCATTATTGATCAAATTAAGCAGCACTCTGCCAATATCTTGGGGGATGACGGCAATTTTGGGCAGTTCAGGATCAAAATGTGTTTCTAGAGTAGCTACAATGGAGCTGTCTTTAGCGCGAATACCATGGTAAGCCAAGCGCAAGTACTCGTCAGCCAGGCTATTGAGATCGGTCGGTTCCTTTACGCCGGTGCTGGTGCGCGAGTGTTCTAGCATTGCTCGTACAATGGCAGATGCGCGTTGGCCGTGATGATTGATTTTTCCTTCGTTTATTTTTAGACTTTTGGCTAGATCTTTTATTTCGAACAAATTTCCTTTTTCAATTTCCTCTTCCAGCTCGCCCAAGAGTTCTTGGTTAATTTCGGCAAAATTATTGACAAAAT
>JBAWWF010000298.1:0-1718 GCA_037146895.1 Alphaproteobacteria bacterium
GATCTGGAGGAACATGGGGCTGCGCTAGAGTACGAAGCGCGCACCAGCGGACGCCCACGTGCTGCCGGACGGAGACAAATCCAACGTTCACGTTCGCCAGACCGCGAGTCATCCCCATTGGGACGCCGCCGCAGCATCAATATGGAGACTTTGGCTAATTTAGCTAACCAGCGCTATCAACAATTGCGTTACCAGGGTATTAGCGAAACCCAAGCTATTGCACAGACTCGTTCTGAGATAGGACAGGTCATGGGACAGGCAGAAGGCCGTGATGGTGCTCGCTTGCGACACTTGGTCTATCACGGTGGCGACGTCCCAGTGCTCCAGAATGTCGGCGTCCCTGTGGAAGAGTTTTACCATCGTCCAGAGGAAGTGGCTGCTGGTGCGGAGATAGTCGGTGATTACGCGGATGAGCATCATGAAGGGATTGAGACCGCTTTAAATGCAGCTGCGATGATTCCTAGTCTTGCTGGTAGAGCTGCTGCGGCTGCTAGATGGGGTTTCGGTGCCTGGCGTTTTGGTCGCCAGGCACCCGAGGTGGCTCCAACACCCCCAGCGAACAACAACCCTCGCCTCGCAGCACCGCCCGAGGCTGCAACACCTGCGCCTGCTGAAAAACCAGCTCTTCGCGAAGGACAAATGGGAACATATAAAGAACTCTATGATATGAGGGTACCAGGGGATAATCTGACACCCAATCATATGCCACAAGCGGCCTATATGAAGCAGTATGGAGTAAAGAAGCCGGATGGGATTGCCATGATGATGGAGCAACCAGTTCCTGGAGCAGGTGGCAGACATCGCCAAACGCGTACCTATGGGAGAAAACCAGATCTCTCCACTGATCCAAGAACAGAATTAGCAAAAGACATTATGGATGCACGTAAGATTTATCAACAGGATGGTCTTTACACTCCAGAGATTCGTCAAGGATTACAGAAAGTGATTGACGCTAATAAGAATATTTTCCCAGATATATTCGCAAAGAAGGTGCAATAATGAACAAATTTGATCAAGTACGGCAGTATACTAAGTTTGCAAATAGAGAAGACATAGATAACTTTGAAAAAGCAGTATGGGGTCTGGCTGCCTCAGGAGATCCAGAAGTTTTAAGGAAACTCTTGGATTTATTTGATGATGAGTGCCCTTACGATGAGGTAATGCACAGCTTAATGCATGCAATAGAAACTTACCCAGCCGAGGTATATGTAAAAATATTATTAGAAAAGCTTGAAGACCTTGTGAAAAAAAGTCCTTTTTGGGCTCGTGTTCTTGTTGTTCCAACATGGAATCATCCTATGTATTTAAGTATTTTTAGGTCTTGCATGTCATTAGCTTCTGAGGTGGCCCTCTTAGATTTATTTGATATTGTGGAAAAAGAACTCCCTCATCGTCATGATCTTATTACTGAGTTTAGAAAAGAGCTTGCAGCCACTAAGGCGGATAATTAGAAGGATAGTCGGGGCTGCATGATTTTTTCTTCGTTCTTCCAACTCACAACCCGCCTCACTATTTTTTGCCTGATCCTGCAAACCATTGTACCTGCATTTGCGTGGGCTAAAGTTGATATTGCCCCCTCTTCTGTAATTTCTTCATCTCATTTAGAAAATCATTTATCACCTTTATCACCTTGCGCACTTGCTCATCCTAGCAAAAAACAGATGAATGACTTTGAGACCCTGGATGGTGAGGTATCGCGCTTGGGCGTTAAACCGATC
>JBAWWF010000299.1:0-1697 GCA_037146895.1 Alphaproteobacteria bacterium
GCTAATAATCGCTCTGAAATATCAGCGTTTCCCGAGCGTGTATTTGATTTTACTAATCGCTTTGGCGGGGTTTAAGCCCTTGGGGCAGCTTTGCGTGCAATTCATAATGGTGTGGCAGCGGTAGAGCTTATAGGTGTCCTCAAGGTTATCCAGGCGAGCTTGCGTTTGTTCATCTCGCGAATCATCAATCCAGCGGCTGGCCTGCAAAAGCGTCGCCGGCCCTAAGAATTCATCCCCCGTCCACCAGTAGCTAGGGCAGCTGGTAGTGCAGCAAAAACACATAATGCATTCCCACGACCCATCAAGGCGGACGCGCTCCTCTTCGCTCTGTAGCCGCTCCCTGCCACCAGGCGGCGGCTCGTCAGACGGCTGCAACCACGGCTGAATGGAAGCGTATTGACGATAGGCTTTAGACAAATCAGGCACCAGGTCTTTGATCACAGGCTGATGGGGCAGGGGGTTAATATTTACGATTCCCTGAATATCGCTGATGGGTTTGGTGCAAGCCAGTGTGTTGCGGCCATCAATATTCATGGCACAACTACCGCAAATACCCTCGCGGCAAGAGCGGCGAAACGTTAGCGTGGTGTCGATCTCGTTTTTGATTTTAATGAGCACATCCAGAATCATCGGTCCACAGGTTTGCAGATCAACCTCGTAAGTATCATAGCGCGGCTTGCCATCGTGATCAGGATCCCAGCGGTAAATCTTAAATGCCTTCATCAATAAACTCGCTTTTGCGGTGGGATAGATTCGACATCTGTCGTCATCGTGTGCAAGTGAACAGGCCGTGTCTCGAACTTGACCGATTCCCTAAGCCAAACAAGGGTATGCTTGAGCCATGTCTTGTCATCGCGTTCAGGAAAATCATCACGGGCATGGGCACCGCGGCTTTCTGTGCGATAGCGCGCCGCATGGATGGTAACCCTGGCCTGCTGCATTAGGTTTTCGAGCTCCAAGGCTTCCAGGAGATCGGTATTCCAAATCAAAGAGCGGTCATTGACTTGTATATCAGCCAAATCTTGTTGCAGGGCATCAACCTTTTCACAACCGATGGTTAAATGTTTTTCCTCACGAAAAACCGCACAATGCTCTTGCATTGCTTGTTGCATTTTCAGGCGGATAGCAGCTGTTTTCTGGCTGCCTTTAGCATGGCGTAAACGATCAAAGGTTGCTAAAGTTGCCTCGCCCATTGACGCAGCTAGCACGGGATGAGGTGTGTTTGGCTTTAAGGTTGCTTTGGTCCGCTCCGCTGCTGCGCGCCCAAAAACAATCAAATCCAGCAAGGAATTTGTGCCCAAGCGATTAGCTCCATGGACGGAGATACATGCTGCTTCGCCAAGAGCCATCAAGCCAGGGACAACGGTTTCCTTAGCATCGCGAATAACCTCGCCATGATAGTTGGTCGGAATTCCGCCCATATTATAATGCACCGTGGGCAATACCGGAATCGGTTCTTTGGTTACATCGATGTTGGCGAATATACGTGCTGTTTCAGCGATGCCGGGGAGGCGTGTCTGTATAAGCTCAGGTGACAAATGCTCGAGATGCAGCAGCATGTGATCCTTCAGGGGTCCGCAACCTCGTCCTTCTAGCATCTCGATTGCCAGAGCGCGGCTCGTAACGTCACGTGAGGCTAGATCTTTGGTGTGATGCGTATATCGCTCTATATACCGCTAGCCGTGAGATTACGTGTG
>JBAWWF010000300.1:0-1686 GCA_037146895.1 Alphaproteobacteria bacterium
GTGAGTTGTATGAAGATCGCTAATGATATTAGGTGGCTAGGTTCTGGGCCGCGCTGCGGTTTGGGGGAAATCCATCTGCCGGAGAATGAACCAGGCTCGTCCATTATGCCAGGAAAAGTAAACCCCACTCAAGCCGAAGCCCTGACAATGGTTGCCGCCCAAGTAATGGGTAATCACGTGACAATTACTATCGCTGGTTCCCAGGGAAATTTTGAGCTGAATGTTTTTAAGCCGGTCATTATCTATAATATGCTGGAGTCTATACAGCTCCTCGCAGATGCTTGTAAAAGCTTTACGGAACATTGCCTAGAGGGAATTACGGTCAATGAAAAGCAGCTGGAGCAAAATGTTGCCAATGCGTTGATGTTGGTTACGGCACTCAATCCGGTCATTGGCTATGACAAAGCAGCAATGGTGGCTAAAAAGGCTTTAGAGGAGGCGATATCTCTGGAGGATGCGGCGGTTGCCCTCGGTTATCTCAAGCCAGGCGAGTATAAACGGTATGTGCAAGCGGAAAAAATGCTTGCGCCAGAACATAAATAATGAATAGTTAAAATGAAACACAAACGGTCTCTAATCATCACAGGGCATAAAACAAGCATTTCTCTTGAAAAACCATTCTGGGAAGCGTTACAGGAAATAGCCGCCAAGGAGCAACTCAGCATTGCCGCTTTGGTTGAAAGACTGGACTGCCAGCGTACACTTGACCCCAAGGCCGATAACCTATCCAGCTACTTACGGGTCTATATTTTAAATTGCTATCGTACTACTCCAGCGTTGCTGGTCCGGTGAGGGTTAAAGTATTGCCTGGTCCAGGCCAATGGATAGAGAGTTTCCCGCCTATTTGTTGTACGCAAGATGTATCACCGACAAATCCATGGCAAAGGGCGCTGACATGGGTGGCGCACGCCGCTGTGCCACAGGCTTGTGTGGCACCAGCCCCTCGCTCCCAGACCTTTAAGGATATGGTTTCTTTATTTTCGCGCACTGCAAAGCTGACATTGATGCGCTCAGGGAAAGAGTGTTCTAGAATAGGCCCCCAGTGGTGAATATCAACGGCCGCATGATCTGCGAGCCATAGGACCAAATGAGGGTTACCGATGGTCACCACATCAGGTGGCGCTAGCAAAGGGAGATTAACTTTAAAATCAGGCATGGTTTTATGTTCTGGAGCAGGGAAGGTGACGGCAATATTGTCTCTATCGTGCACGTGAACCTGTAAGGGGCCGCCGGCGGTTTCGAGGTGCCATGTCTTTTGTGTGTTGCTATCCTCGCTGAGCCACAAAGCCGCACAGCGGGTTCCGTTACCACATGCTTCGGCAGAGGAACCATCTTGATTGTAAAAGACTAAATGGTTGGGATGAATTTCGATCAGCTGATCGATGCAGCGTTGTTCGTCCTTAGCAAAAGCGATCCATTCCTTAGGTTCCATCTTTGGTGTAGCGGGACTACGATAGTCAATCAGCAAAAAACAATTGCCGAGGGCTTCACCAAATCGATATACAGGCGTCAAGCAAAAGCCCTTTGATGTTGCCGCACGGCTTCTAAATCTTCGATGGTATCGACGCTTTGCGGGATTGTTGTGGTTAGACAAACATCAATACGCATGCCAGCTTCCATGGCGCGCAGTTGCTCCAAGCGTTCTTGCAGCTCTAAGGGGGAGGGGGGAAGGCTCACAAAAGTTTC
>JBAWWF010000301.1:0-1682 GCA_037146895.1 Alphaproteobacteria bacterium
TTGTAGAGATCATAGTATAATACGATGAACTTCAACTTCTGCCACTGTATAGCGCTTGTTGCCATCCCAGTATCCTTTGCCCTCCCCTGTGAGAATACTGTTTCCTTCGGAGTCATTAGGCACATTGAAATATTCGTTATTGGCGCCTTCTGTGTGACACCTTCCATTCCCTGGCGCGTTCATCAGAGGAGACTCCTGTATAGTGAGTGTGTTGCAACCGAAGGCCGGACCGCCAGATAGCCCACATTGGTATATAGCTTTCTTGGGGTGTGATGGAACGAAGAAGCGCTGGAGGTCCACGCTGAATACTCTCGCATTTTGATCTTTACACCAAAATTCTTCAGTGCTTTTCCACTCTACAGTCGTGTAACCCCCGCATATTCGACCTCCCTTAGTCTAAATGAGAGTCAATGTGTTGCCCTTGTTGTCACAATACTCATGGAAATGCTAAGGGCTCCAGCCATCTCTTGACGCCTTGAAAATCAATTCAGTATATGAACGAGGCATAGAAAATTTGGGAATGATAGATGCCACCCATTCTTTTTGTGCTTAATCAAGTAGTACAGTCCCATAAAATAGTTTCATTTTCTTCTGAGTTAAGAACAATGCTTTTCTTGCGGCAGTTATAGCTAACGACTGTTTCTCCTTGTTTTTCTTCTCTTCTTCTTCAGCATCAACCTTTTGCATCATTAGAGGAAGGTCTCTTTTGACCTGCATCTTAATGGCCTGCACACTTTCGATCATTTTGTTGAGGAATTCTTGTGTTATCGACTGGAATTATTTCTAAGACTGCTTTTCCAATGTTTGCATCTCATTTTGTAAGTTAACCATCAAACCTTCCAGCTGTTACTGCCTCTCATTCAACTAGTTTATTATTGAGTACAAAATTGAAAAGTCAGCTGGATTATTCTTACCTCCTTGAGGTATCTAGAGCTATGGAATTTGCAATAATTTAGTATCTACTGACACAGAAACTTTCGAAGTATCAATTGAAAGATCAGACTAAAGAATCATATTGCGGTAGGACAGAGGAGGTGGTTATCTAAGGCGTTATTCTATATCAGAGAGACTTTAAACCCTCTCACTTAGCGATTTGAATTTTAGACGGTAGTAGATTTCCTTGAGCTCTGGCGGGAAGTCATTGAAGGGCAACTCTATATCTCTCTCTAAATCATCCCGGTAGACATTGAATATATAACTTTCTGGGATTATTCCTAAATAGCTTAGTTATTCGATTTCACTTTGATACTATTAAAATTTATTATCTTTAGCCAAGATAGCGTTAATATTGTTCGGACTGTTGTTTTCATCTCTTATTAGCAAGTCAATTTACCTTCTTTGTTCAGCCAATTACTCAAGTATTGAACTGGCTCTTTCCAAATCCTTCGCCAACGCTTACTACAGCTTGTTACTCGATTTGACTTGAATTGACGATGAACTCTGCTGTTCTTCTTGTTATCGGGCAGACTCCTCCAGATATGTTATTAATGGCATTAAGAATTTAAATCGCTTCTTAGACTGCTGATTTATTATACTAAGTTTCTCTTGGAGTTCACACCATTGGCCATCGATAAGAGCGATCTAAGTGGAGAGCTGAACGAGCGGAAAGTGACTGTGCTTACCCTCGACAAGGCAGGCTTGGCAATAGAACTTCTGTTCTTTAAAAAGGGCGCAATCCTCAT
>JBAWWF010000302.1:0-1673 GCA_037146895.1 Alphaproteobacteria bacterium
ACTTATCATAACACCATGACAATTACTCGTTATTTCTTAGGTTCGGGAATTGCTGTCATAAGACACAACAAGGTGCAGCACCACCAAAGTTCACAGTTGTTATGGGTGTTGGAGCAAATTACCTACAAGACTCCCCTTTGGCAAATAACAGCGTATTTCAACTGGCAAGTCAGTTTAATTATCTTGAATCAATTTCTGCCGATAAGATGCCAGTTGTTATGTATCCTTACGACTTTACACAAGGGCCGCAGGGCTCTATTGAGGCTGCAGCGGCAGCTCTTTGGCGTACGGCAGCCGAGGAGGCTGGCAAACTGCCCCATGCGCTTGTCGATGTTTTGCCTGAGCGGCCTTCGGTGGACGGTAGAGTCTACTACCAAAACGGCTATTTAGAGCCATGGAAAGCTTCACCTGGATACGATGACAATAAGCAAGAAAATCAAGATAAGTATCTAGAACCTATCTACGAGCTCATTAAAGCACGCATTAAGCATTTACGAATGCTTCCTCAATGGGTTAAATGTGAACCATCTGGGATTAATCAGCTACAGATATTTTCCGCTGCTCCCGCGTACCAGGGTAACCTTGCATTAAGCAAGCGAAGTTTAATGGGTGACAAAATCTGTGAGGAACTGGATTCAGCGCAATATGAAGCTGTGGTGAAAATAGCTGCAATCCGCAGCATGGTAATCATTGACATTGTTAATGTCCATGTAACTTTGCTTGGGTTAGGTTCATTTAACAACCCCATTACAGCATTAACAAAAGGGCTAGAAAAAATGGCTGATGTTGTGAAGGACCATCCTAATGTCCATGTTTATATACATTGTTTTGACGATGGGGGTGTAAAAACCGTTATCAATGCCCAAAAGGTTGCCGCAGCCAAGTCGCCTTTTGGTTTAGGCTTCATGGACGCAGCAACGTTCATGGCAGGTGGGCCCAAGACAGCTGGGTGATTTGAGTGTATTCTGCCTTTGTCGATAATCGTAGCATTCACGATGTGGGCGTGATTAGTAGGGCATCACCAAGGCATTAGGTTTTTTAGGGTACAGTTAGCAGCTTCTGGGATAACAACTACAGTGAGCTTGGTATTTTTTTATATCGAGCTGAGGTTAAGAAATACACTATTTGAGTTTGTTTGAGTATAATGACTAACCCCAACTCGACGTAAGTCCCTCAGCCACGGCCTGCGGCCATGACCCAAATCTAAGAGTAACTCTCAGTTTTTAAACCAAAGCAATACTAGGTTTCAGGGGAAGTTACTCATGAGCCCCTCAGCCACGGCCTGCGGCCATGTCCCAAATCGAAGAGTAACTCTTTGGCTCCCAGGCCACAGCTTGCGGTTGTTTGACTCTTTTCCCAGCCCTAGAATTCTTGCTATACATCATATGGGTTTGTGCTGTAAAGGTCGATTATTCAATGGTGCTGCGTGCCCGTTCGTAAGTATGGCAACAGGATGTTGGCGACAAAATCATTGGTGACGCTATTTGCGATCCCGTTCACGAGAATGCTCTGTTTAGCCCATCCTGCTGCACAAGCCTTTAGTTAACCTCATAAAGGAGAAGTCAACATGACTAATCGCACTAGTACTACCAAACGGCCTAAGACGCAAGAGGAAAAGCAGCAATTCCCGAGAGCTGATTTGATAAATTTTGAGCAAAAAAGAGGCATCACCT
>JBAWWF010000303.1:0-1662 GCA_037146895.1 Alphaproteobacteria bacterium
CACATGCGTATCGGTTCCCCCAGAAATTATGGAGAGACCTTGCTCCTGAAGGGTTTTCGCTAAAGCTTGAGCATTGGCGATGACATTTTGCGCATAATCACGGAAAGTCGGTTGCAGGGCCTCTTTGAAAGCGACAGCCTTTGCCGCAATCACATGCATTAATGGCCCACCTTGTATTCCAGGGAAAACAGCGGAGTTGATTTTTTTGTTCATATCCTCGTGCTGCGTGAGGATCAATCCACCACGGGGGCCGCGTAAGGTTTTATGTGTTGTTGAGGTCACAACGTGAGCGTGCGGCAGAGGGGACGGATAAAGCCCTGCTGCAACCAAACCAGCGAAGTGCGCCATGTCGACCATAAGGTACGCGCCCACAGCATCGGCAATAGCTCGGAAACGTGAGAAGTCGATGATTCGTGTATATGCGGAACCGCCAGCGATAATCAGGCGTGGGCGGCATTGCTCTGCAATTTTTAAGACCTCGTCGTAATCAATGAGGTGTGTTTCAGGGTGAACGCCGTAGTGGTGCGCTTGAAACCACTTACCGGACAGTGAAACTTTTGCCCCGTGCGTCAGGTGACCACCAGCGGCAAGATCCATTCCTAGAAAGCTATCACCTGGATTTAAAAGAGCCAGAAAAGCTGCCTGATTGGCCTGTGATCCTGAATGTGGTTGTACATTGGCAAAGGAGCAATTAAAGAGCTCGGTAACTCGGCTAATGGCCAGGGTTTCAGCTACATCAACAAATTTGCAACCACCGTAGTAGCGTCTTCCAGGATAACCTTCGGCATATTTGTTGGTCAAAACTGATCCAAGTGCTGCGAGCACTGCCGGAGAAACAAAATTCTCTGAAGCAATCAATTCAATTTGTGATCGTTGTCGGTGCAGCTCGCTATGAATAGCGGCGGCAATCTCAGGGTCTAGTTGTTGCAAAAGATCCATTTTATCGTCCCCCCCTCCACGTTACCATTAATGAATTATTATTAGTGTAGTTTACACTGTTTTTTTATATTTGTAAGGTTTCCATTGACTAAGTCATAAAATTTGCCTAAAAGCTAATTAAAGTTGTACTTTTGGTAGGAGATTGTCGTTGCGGTATATTTTTCAGATAAAACTCGTCCTCCTCGTTGTGTTGTTATCAGTTACATCATCAACGAGGGTTCATGCTCTTTTCCCAGGCTTTAATATTGCGGTCCAGGGTGGTGGGGTTAAGCTTGCCGGTAAGCATAATTTCTTTGATGCAGCTGGTAATGTCGGACTAACCAGTCCCACTATACTTAGCTATGCGGCAGGCGGTTTAGTAGGTTATGCGTTTGAACTAGGGACTTCAAAGTCAGTTGTAGGCTTTGATGTTTCCTATAATATGTACGGTGCGAACACTAATGGTGCTTTGACCATTGACTCTGGGAAGGACAATGCTGGAAAGCCTAACACAGGGGCTAATCAGGGTGCCTATAATATTAAAATGAAAAATTCAATGGGTGCTTCTGTCATGGGCGGCATGTTGATGAATCCTCGTGTCATTGCTTATGCAAAGCTAGGGTATGAGGTTATTAAATTTTCAATGGTTTACTCAAAGTTGACCTTTGATAAGAATGAAGAAGCCTTCTCGCAATCATCAAAAGGGATAGTACCGTCTGTTGGTGGGGCTCTTCTTCTTTCGCC
>JBAWWF010000304.1:0-1654 GCA_037146895.1 Alphaproteobacteria bacterium
GCTGGAGTATACAATAAAATCAGCAAGGGAAAAACAGAAACTTTTAAATTATTTTGTAACTCCCCACGTAGTGTAAAATCGTCACAGTGGATATAGGGTCCTGATATCACCCTTCAGAGCAGTTTGGATGGATTCTAAAATATTGCGGCCCTGTTTGCGCATTGTGGATATAAAGCCACGGATACGACAAAAAGTCTGAGCACCTGTCATTGTCCGAAAGCCGCCAGAGATTTTCTGTCTCACTTTCATCATGCGGATATCTTGCTCGGCTAAATTATTCGTGAACGCCACGTTGCTGTCGCTGAGGAAGCGTAATACATCCTGCTTAAAATCTCTAAGGCGCAGAACCAAGTTGTGTCCAGGTCGCTTTGCCCCCAGGCCATTCTTCCTCTTGGAAAATGACGGCAAAGACTTATGGAATGACAGGCCACGGGCTACGATTGCGTCGTAAATCTCATAAAGCCGTTGCAGCCGATCTGGTGGTGGCTCTCGCCCCTGATAGCGACTTGCAAAAACCAAGAATCGCTTCATGGCAGCAGCCCAAGACTCCTTTTCAATTTCTATCAAAGCCTGTAGTTCTCTCAGGTGGTGAGAATTACACAGGCCATGTTTCACCTTTGGGTTCTGGGTGTAATATGGCTTGTAGTGGTCGTGGATATGCACGCCGTCTGTTAGGTCCTTGACCACATCACCGCGTTTAGAGGGCACCCAGTAATGAGTAGCCGTTGTCGTGCTCAATAAATGCAGCCAGCGGGTTTTACCACCTATACGAAAGCCTGTCTCATCACTATGCTTTACCGGAGCAGCCCTTATGCTCTCCAGATTCTTTTTATCGAATTCCTCCAGCGAATCACCAAAGTTATTGCAAATCTTTACCAATGTCGCAGTCGCGATGGGTACATTAAACAGGTCAGCGAATAGGTCATGGAGACGATCCTCTGGGATATATTGCTGTGTGTTCAGATAAATAGCAAAGGCCCCGAGTCTGTCACCATACTGGACCGGAGCTTTTACACCCATAGGGAAGTGTGCTGTTGTTCGTTTTCCACAACAATCGCAAACCTTGACTTCGGCTTGATGTTCGGTGACATTAATCGCAATTTTAGGAATGTCAAAAACCTGCCGCTTCTTCATATCAATGGGGGCTGTGCCACTAATGTCGGCCTGGCAATGGGCACAAACATTCAGTGTATGAGAGACAATCGAATCTGGATTATCAACCAAAGCCAAGGTTTTTCCAGGGTGACCATTTTGACCGCCGCTAGGGTTCTTGCCTTTTTCACGTAGCGATTGCGGAGAGGGTTTGCTGCGAGGATTTGTAGGTTTCTTGCCGAGGCCATCACTGCTCGGAGGCTTGCCGCTGTTCGAACTGTTCAAATTCAAGCGACGCTCAAGCTCCGCAATGCGTTCCATCAAACCAACAACCCGGAGCATGAGCTTTCTATTGATCTCTATCTGCTCACTGAGAGCAGCTTCTAGCTCGGCTATGCGTTTGTCCTTCTCGTCCATAACTCCTTATCTCAAATTTTTACAGCATTTTAAATACTTTTTTTAGATGCGGAAAAATGGGCGCCTTGCTGCGGGTACCTGGGTAGTTACAAAAAATTAGTAAATTTTGATAAAAATTTTGAATAAGACATTTTTAGATATTGAC
>JBAWWF010000305.1:0-1628 GCA_037146895.1 Alphaproteobacteria bacterium
ACTAGAAAGAATAAACTGGGGCTCTTATGAGAAAAAGTGCAATTGATATTTGGGTGGGAATCTTTGTTGCCATTGGCTTGCTGGCAGCTTTATTTTTGGCATTAAAGGTTGGCAATATGAACGCGGTATCATTTGCGCCGACTTATAAAATTGCTGCGCGTTTTGTCAATATCGGCGGCTTAAAGCCGCGCGCTCCTGTAAAAAGTGCCGGCGTAGTTGTTGGTCGTATTGCTAATATTTCTTTTGACGATAAAACCTATCAAGCAACTGTTGTGATGACAATTGAAGACTCTTACAAGTTCCCAAAGGATTCATCCGCCAAGATTTTGACTTCGGGTTTATTAGGTGAGCAATACATCGGCCTTGAGGCTGGCGGCTCAGATGATTTATTGGCTGATGGTGGAAAAATTACCCAGACTCAATCAGCTATTGTTTTAGAAAACCTCATTAGCCAATTCCTTTATAACAAGGCGGCGGATAGCGGGCAGGATAAGGGTGCAGCAAAATAATGCTATCAGCAGTTAAGTTCATTAGCACAGCTAGGCAATTCGCCTTGTTTTGTATAGCCTCTATCTTGTTAGGTTGCGCCTCTATTCCTGCTGGTGTACAGTCGTCACCGCAAGATCCATGGGAATCATTTAATCGCTCCGTTTTTGAATTTAATGAAGGATTAGATGCTTATGTACTAAAGCCAGTAGTTGCGGGCTATCGCTTTATATTGCCTGAGTTTGTGCGCGATGGAGTTTATAACTTCTTTAGCAACTACAGTGATATTTACACAGCACTCTATAACTTATTGCAAGGTAAGCCAGGTGATGCCTTTAACGATTTCATGCGGGTAGTGGTCAATACCACTATGGGATTGGGCGGACTCTTGGATCTGGCAACGCCTGGCGGACTTGAAAAGCATAAAGAAGACTGGGGTCAAACTTTAGGCGTTTGGGGTGTTCCTGCAGGCCCATACGTAGTATTGCCATTCTTTGGACCCAGTAACGTACGCGATACATTCGGTACGGCTGCTGACTTACAGTCTGATTACCTTTTTAGATTATTGCCCGATGTAGCCTTACGAAACAGCATTACAGGTTTGCGCGTGGTAAATGCTCGTAATACCTACTATGAAGCTGGTGACCTATTGGATGGCGCTGCAATTGATAAGTACAGCTTCGTCCGTGATGCTTATATTCAGCGTCGTCAGTATCAGATCAACGAAGGTCGTGATGATGAAGAGTCTACGATACCGGCTTACCAAAATCCTTACGAATAAGCAGTTTGCTTGAGGAGGCTAAAATGAGTCTCAATCTAGATAAAGATAGCGAGATAATGGGATATGAAAAGCTTTAAAAAATTGACTAAGTCTTTGGTAGCAGGTTTGCTCCTTATTTCTGGCGTAGCATTTGCGCAAACCCCTGACCAAGCCACGGCTCCCGATGCTCTCATCAAAATGGTGGTGTCTGATGTTATGGCGTCGGTAAAGTCAGATCCAGATATTCAAAAAGGCAATATTCCAAAGATTGTTGATTTAGTTGAGAAGAAAATTGTTCCTTATACCGATATGCGCCGAACCACCGAAATGGCAATGGGCCCCAATTGGAAGAAGGCTAGCCCTGAGCAGCAAAACCAATTAG
>JBAWWF010000306.1:0-1621 GCA_037146895.1 Alphaproteobacteria bacterium
GGAGGTGCGTCAGAAGTGCTTCGGCATCATCCGGGGCGTGTTCAAGCGCCACGGGGCGGTGGAGATCGACACCCCCGTGTTCGAGCTGAAGGAGACCCTGATGGGGAAGTACGGGGAGGAGGGCGGCAAGCTCATCTACGACCTCTATTTGAAAAGGCAGCTCGTTTCCATTGGTGAAGATGTTGTTGTGACGGCCCGCACGCCTACTCTTGAGCGAGATTCAGGTATGCAGCAGATTGAAACCGCCGAGCGCAAACTTTACGACCTAGCAACACAAGGAACGGCCAACAAGGGATTTATAAATTTCTCGCAAGCCTTAACGGTTGCTATCAAAAATGCTGAGATCGCATTCAAGCGCGACAGTAGCGTTGTCGGCGTCACAACGGGGCTAATAGACCTTGATAAATGGCTCGGTGGTTTGCATCCGTCTGACCTCGTCATATTGGCGGGGCGGCCTTCCATGGGGAAAACCGCCTTAGCTACGAACATCGCCTTTAATGCGGCATATGCCTTTGCGCAAAAGAATAAAGAAGGAGCACCGGTTGCTTTTTTCTCCCTAGAAATGTCGGCGGAGCAATTAGCTACCCGCATTCTGGCGAGCGAAGCCGGTATCTCCTCCGATAAAATCCGGCGCGGTGAAATTAAAAGCGACGATTTCCCGACCTTTGTCGAGGTTAGTCGGCGTCTCAATACCACACCTTTATATGTTGACGATACGCCAGCTCTTTCGATCACACAGCTGCGTAATCGCGCACGCCGCTTGCAACGCCAACATGGCCTCGGGCTTATTGTTATTGACTATCTGCAATTAGTGGATGGGAACCTTCCTGGCGGGAAACGTATGGATAACCGTGTCCAGGAGATTTCCGATATTACGCGCGCACTCAAAGCTCTGGCGAAGGAGCTCAATGTGCCGGTGCTTGCTTTATCGCAATTATCGCGCGCGGTTGAACAACGCGAAGACAAACGTCCCCAGCTCTCTGATTTGCGTGAATCAGGTTCCATTGAGCAAGATGCGGACGTGGTGATGTTCGTCTTTCGTGAGGAATATTATGAGGAACGGCGGCAGCCACCTACGGGCACGGAAAAACACCTCGAGTGGCAGGCCAACATGAACAAAATCATGAACCAAGCCGAAGTAATCATCGCTAAGCAACGCCATGGGCCTGTTGGCACGGTTCGTCTCTTCTTTGAGGGAACTTACACGCGCTTTGGCAACTTAACTAAAAACACATGAAGGAAATTCTATGAAAAATATCAAGCAAACTACGTTAGCTAATGGATTGCGGGTTGTGACCGACACAATCTCGCATGTAGAAAGTGTAACCATGGGTATGTGGGTTGATGTTGGTACTCGCGATGAGGATCCGGCAATAAATGGTGCCGCGCATATGTTGGAACATATGGCTTTTAAGGGCACAACGCGGCGTTCGGCCAAGCAAATTGCCGAAGAGGTAGAGGCTGTTGGCGGCGACATCAATGCTTATACATCTATGGAAACCACTGCATATCATATGCGCATCTTGAAAAATGATTTGCCATTAGCGGTTGATATTCTCGGCGACATTCTGCAAAACTCTACCTTTGATGCACAAGAGTTTGCTAAAGAGCAATCGGTTGT
>JBAWWF010000307.1:0-1612 GCA_037146895.1 Alphaproteobacteria bacterium
CTTGGCTTAGATGCGCTTGTAGGCATTGGTGGCGATGGTAGCATGCGGATCTTGCGCCGCTTAGCGCAAGCAGGCGGTCTTAATCTAGTCACAATTCCAAAAACAATCGATAACGATTTAGGGCATACTGAAATTGCCATCGGGTACACAACGGCCGTTGAAGTCGCTACAGAAGCCTTGGATCGCTTGCAACCAACCGCAGCTAGTCATCAACGCATCATGATTCTAGAAGTGATGGGCCGTGATGCTGGGCATATTGCTTTGGCTGCTGGCATTGCTGGAGGAGCAGATGTGATCCTCATCCCTGAAATTCCGTACACGCTCGAATCGATTTGCAAAAAACTGTCCCGCTTAGAAAAAGAAGGCCGCAACTTTGCCCTAATCATTGTTGCTGAGGCTGTGCGTGATGAGAATGGTAAGCCTGCCGTAGCTGTCAACGATCCGCATCGCTTGCGCTATGGGGGCATTGGGTACTATCTAAGCGAGCGTCTAAGCCAGCTGACATCAGCCGAGTGCCGCGCCACGATTCTTGGGCATGTCCAACGTGGAGGGCAACCTAACGCGCAAGATCGAATCCTAGCGTCAGCCTTAGGCATTGCAGCCGTTGACCTTATTGCAGCGGGAAAGTTTGATCGTATGGTTGCTTGGGCTAACCGTAATGTTATCGATGTTCCTATTCAGGATGCGATTGATCACTATCAAGCCGTTGACCACGATGGCCCCCTCGTTCATACGGCCCGTGGTTTGGATATATGCCTCGGCGATTAGGGCTTGAGAAATAGCAGCTTTACGTTTATTCAATGAGGTAGCCACCTTATATTATGGGCCCAAATGGCGGAATTGGTAGACGCGCTAGCTTCAGGTGCTAGTGAGCGAAAGTTCGTGGAGGTTCGAGTCCTCTTTTGGGCACCAGGCACTTAAAGTAGTAGGAACATCGTAGTGAATATTCAATTACACCAAGGAGATCTTCCCGAGGGAGCTTTGCAAGGTCCTTCTATTGCTGTTGATACGGAAGCAATGGGATTAAAACCGTGGAGAGATCGCTTGTGCCTCGTACAGCTCTCTGCAGGGGATGGGGAAGTGCACATCGTACAGTTCTTTGCTGATAAACCAGCTCCTAATTTAACCAAGCTTCTTAGTGATCCTTCCATAGTCAAGATTTTTCACTATGCGCGCTTCGATGTTGCCTTATTAATGCATAGTTTGGGTGTGGTAACGACGCCAATTTATTGCACAAAAATTGCCTCGCGCTTGGTGCGCAATTACACTGATCGCCATGGTTTAAAGGATCTGTGTAAAGACCTGCTCGGCATTGAAATATCCAAGCAAGAACAGACATCGGATTGGGGAAATCCAGAGCTTAGAGAGACGCAACTACGCTATGCAGCTACGGATGTTCTGCACCTGCATGCATTGAAGCAAAAATTAGATGTTTTATTGGTGCGTGAAAATCGCCAAGAATTAGCTGAAGCCTGTTTCCGTTTTCTTCCATATAGGGCTCAATTTGATTTATGGGGGGGAGGCGAAGAAGCTGATATTTTTCGGTATTAGTATAACCTCAGTTCGGGATAAAAAAGGCTTAAAAGTGAGGAACTATCTCATACTTGTCATG
>JBAWWF010000308.1:0-1593 GCA_037146895.1 Alphaproteobacteria bacterium
TTGGCGATTTTTTGGGAAATGCCATTACTATGATGACCTATCCCCGAGATCTCCATACTGAAGATGAGTTTCTAAAATTAAAAAAGAAAGGTATTGCCTCTACAGAAAAATCAGAATTTATAACCTTTAAGGCCGATGCCTGGCGTAGTTTTTTCTCCTGGCTTTTGTTGGCGGGTATGATTGTCTTTTTAAGTTTTGGGTGGCAGAAAAACTGGATAACAGTTGGTGATTTTTCGTTTATAGCAGCCATTTGTTTTTACATGCGTCGTTCAATTTGGATGATGTCATCCCAACTTTCGGATTTTTTTAAAGAAATTGGAACAGCTAAAGAAGCCTTACATCTTATTCTTGATGCTAAACAGCATAGTCAAAAAGTTGTTGGATCACAGAACAATAATCCCACTCCAGCGAAAACCACTATAGACTTCTCCAATATTCACTTTGGTTACAGAAAGGATAGAACAATTTTTAAAAATTTAACTTTGCAAATTCCACCTGGACAAAAACTGGGGATCTCTGGTGATTCAGGCACGGGGAAGACGTCTCTCATTCATTTACTGCTTCGTCTGCATGACCCAGATCAAGGAACAATCTTGCTAAATGGAGAAGATTATAAAGACCTGCCTGTTGCTGATTTAAGAAATTATTTTTCATATGTGCCTCAAAATCCTATGCTTTTGCATCGTTCAATTTTTGATAACATTGCATTTGGTAAGATTTCAGCATCTAAGGAAGAGGTGCATGAGGCAGCGCAGATTTGCTTATGTGCTGAGTTTATTGGTTCTCTTGAGTATGGCTACGATACGCTAGTAGGGGAGGGAGGCCATAAGCTATCTGGGGGGCAACGTCAGCGAATTGCCATTGCAAGAGCTTATCTCAAAAAAGCCCCCGTGTTTGTATTGGATGAAGCAACGTCTGGCCTGGATTCTGAATTAGAAGAAAAGCTACTTGAACAACTGTTTGCAAAGTTACAAGACCATACAATCATCTTAATATCCCATCGCTTTTCTTGCTTACGAAAAATGGAACGTATTGTTAAGTTCGAGCGAGGTCAAATTACACTGGATAATTTGCAGTGTAGAGCCATTTGATATGGATAAATCTAAAGGCATTACTCTTACTTTTACTACAGTGCATGACCTTGGTTGTAAGATTCTGCAAAAAAATGGTGTACCTAAAGGGATTGCGAGTCAAGTCGTTGATGAATTGATCAAGAATGAAGTTAGTGGTTACGATTCTCATGGTCTTTTACGCTTATTAGAATACGTTTCCTTGATTAACCAAGGGCATATACTCCCATCCAGTAAGCCAATTACTAGGGAAACAAATAAGTTTGTCAGCGAAATTGATGGGCAGAAATGTTTGGGGATTTTAAGTATAAATGCTGCGGCGGAAGCTTTGATAAGCCATTTAAACTGCAATCAGTTCGGTTTTGTAACGCTCACAAATAGCGGGCACCTCGGTCGCCTTTGGTCAATTGCATCACCGGTGTGTAAAAATGGTGGAATACTCATTGGCTTTAGTAATCTTTCAGGAGCTGGACAAAATGTCCTCCCTTTCGGAGGCAATGCGGGAAGATTATGTACCAATCCG
>JBAWWF010000309.1:0-1584 GCA_037146895.1 Alphaproteobacteria bacterium
TGTTCTGCGGGAAACTTATAGGCTATAGAATGGCGCGGTGCTCGCCCAACGGCTCCTAAACGACGTTGCAATGCCAGATCGTTGATCTTATAAACAACACCGTCGATATCAAAATCTAAGCTGGCGCGCTTGGCCCCAAGGTTCGCATAAAAGGCCAGCATTTCCGCTTCGCTTGTGCACAAAGCAATCTCGTCGCAAACTGCAAAACCCCATTGCTTAAGGCGGTGTATGATTTCCTGCTGTGTCTTGGCAATGTTAGTTTCACAAGCATATGCAAAAAAATGCAAAGGTCGCGTCGCTGTTACTTGTGCGTCTAACTGTCTCACCGATCCAGCTGCGGCATTGCGCGGGTTAGCAAAAGGCGGCCCTCCCTCCGCTTGCCGTCGCTCATTAAGCTTGAAGAAATCTTGGGCAGACATGTAAACTTCACCGCGCACCTCAAGTTTTTCAGGGATATCATCACCTAAAAGCTTATGCGGGATGTCGGCAATCGTTCTAATGCTGTGCGTGATATCCTCACCCGTAAGGCCATCGCCGCGTGTAGCTGCAAGAACGAGTTCGCCTCCCTGATAATGCAATGCGGCGGACAGGCCATCAATCTTGGGTTCTGCAAGCACCGCTAGGTCAACCTCTCCTCGTTGCAGGAAACGTTGCACCCGCTTTAGGAAATCACTGATGTCCTGGGCGTTAAACGCATTATCAAGGGAAAGCATGGGGCGTGTATGTTTGACTTTTTTGAAGCCGCTGGCGGGTGGGGCTCCAACCCGTAAAGTTGGGCTATCTTCGCGGCGTAAATCAGGGAATTGTGCTTCAATGTCACGGTTGCGTCGTACCAACGCGTCGTAGGAGGCATCGTCTATTTCCGGTGAGGCTCGCTCAAAATAAAGAATATCATGGTGACGAATGAGTGTGGCCAAGCGCGCTAACTCTGCCGCAGCCTCCTCACAGGTTAAATCTTCAATATTTTTTTGTGGCGGCATTACCATTTTCTCCAAGATACATTTAAGGAGTCTACCATAAGGCAAATAAATGTGCTAAACCAAAGTTAATGGTTGATTACCGCTATGGGGATTATTGATGAAAAGAAAGCTAATTGCTTTTGCGTGGGTGCTAGCCTTGAGTGGTTGTGCTAATGATGCTGATGAGGATTATGCGGATCGTTCCGTAGATGAATTGTATAACGAAGCCTCAGATTATTACGAAAAGGGAAGCTATACAAAGGCTGCCAAGACGTTTATCGAGATTGAACGGCAACATCCTTATTCCGATTGGGCTTTAAGGGCGCAGTTGCGTGCAGGTGAAGCATACTATCAATCTAAAAAATACGAAGATGCTATTGAGACCTTTAATGTCTTTATCCAGCTGCATCCAGCACATCCTGACGTGCCCTATGCACACTACATGGTTGGCATGTGTTATTATGAGCAAATCCCAACAATAGAACGCGATCAGCAGGTCACTGAAATGGCGATGAAATCCTTTCAAACCATTATTAAGCGGTATCCAGGGACGTCGTATGCCAAGGATGCAGGCATGAAAATGGACCTTATCAACGATCAAATCGCTGGTAAAGAAATGGAAGTT
>JBAWWF010000310.1:0-1582 GCA_037146895.1 Alphaproteobacteria bacterium
CTGTCCAGGTGGATGAGATTATGGTTCATCGCAAAAACGTAACGATGATTGATGTCAAACGTCAGACATCCGAAATTGTTGAACAAATCCTTTCCAGCCCTTTTACGCGTATTCCTTTATGGAAAGATGACCCAGATAATATTGTTGGAATTATCCACGCCAAGGCACTGCTACGTGCCGTGCGAGCCCACCTAGGTGACTTGAGTGAGTTAAATATTTTAGCAATAGCAGCCAAGCCATGGTTTGTACCCAATAGCACTGATTTATTGAATCAACTACAGGTTTTCCGAGAACGGCGTGAACATTTTGCCATTGTTGTTGATGAATACGGTGCTTTTATGGGCATCGTCACCCTCGAAGATGTTCTGGAAGAAATTGTTGGTGAAATTTCTGATGAGCATGATATTCTCGTGCGCGGCGTTCGCCCGCAAAGCGATGGCAGCTATATTGTTGATGGGCCAATTACCATTCGTGATCTCAACCGCCAATGTGACTGGGATCTTCCTGATGAGCCAGCAGCAACAGTGGGCGGCCTAGTGCTATACGAAGCGCGGCTCATCCCCGAGGTTGGGCAAGTATTCCTTCTACATGGGTTTCGTTTTGAGATACTCCGCCGTCACCGTAACCAAATTACGCTATTGCGGATTACTCCTTATTGATCAGGAGTAAGGTAAGAAATTCTTATCTATTCGTAACAGCCCAGGTATATTATTCTAAGTTTAAGACCCTGGATTGCCGCGGCTGCTAGCGCAGCCTCGCAATGACGAATAGAAAGCAAACACCAGATCCGTCATTGCGAGCGAAGCGCGGCAATCCAGGAATCCTTCATCCTCACAGTATTTGAATGGCCTGAATAGTTATAAAACCTTCAATTCGAGTGCATGTAAGGAGGAAGCTAGCTCCTCGGCTAAGATCTCGTGAACACGCCTATGCCGCTCAAGGCGAGATAGCCCAACAAACTGTTCCGATGTAATGCTAATGCGCACATGCGTCACAAAACCAGGACGATGGCCTTGATGACCCTGGTGACGTGCCGATTCATCAATGATTTCTAAATGATGCGGTTGCAGAGCTACTTCTAGCTTATTGCGTAAGTTCTCTAGCGCGTCGACCATTACTTATGTCGCATAAACGCAGGAATAGCATCACCAAAACCAACAACGGTAGTAGCAGGAGCAGCAGGAAGTGTTTTAATTGGAGGCCTAGTAACCTTAATCGGAGTCTGCTTTGTTTCTACAATCTCTGTAGACGTCTCTTTATCCGCAGGTGCAAGCATCTCTTTAGGTGCAGCAAGCGGCTCTTCTTCCTCGACCATATCTATTTTTGGTAAAGGCAGCTCTTTCTTCGCGACTTTTTTCGGATACTCGGCGATCTTTTGCTCGATGCGCTTTTCAATAGCCTTTAATAATTTAGCTTCCTCTACGGTGGCAAAAATAACGGCTGTGCCAGCCTTACCTGCGCGCCCTGTCCGACCAATGCGGTGAATATATTCTTCACCACCCTTCGGCACCTCATAATTAATGACCAATTCCAAGTTTTCGACATCCAAACCACGCGCAGCAACGTCACTGGCAACCATGAT
>JBAWWF010000311.1:0-1574 GCA_037146895.1 Alphaproteobacteria bacterium
ATGAAATCTTCATGGAATTTTGATATAGTAGGGCCTAACTGTGGTGTTTTTAGAGGTGAAAAGGTGGCGAATGAATGAACAAACGTTTAACGATTACTTAGCCTTCTTGCGCGAATCTCTAGGGCTTTTAAGCAGCTATTGGCAGATCATTGGACATGAAGACCCGCATATTCATCAAATTTGTCGCGGGTTGGAGCATCCGGATCCTTTTGTCATGTACCACGCATCTATTGCTGCTACTGTATTGCTTAATGATAAATCTATCTATCATTAATGACGAACAACGGTTGCTATCGTTGGTTTTTTGGAGGCTCGTTCGTTGGTAAATTATCTGGTGGCACGTTTAGTAAATGCAATGCTCCGCCCACTACGCGGGCATAGACGGGCGCTGCTGAAATTCCACCATAATAACTTTCTCCTGCCTGTGGCTCTTCAATGATCACCACGGTGGCCAGGCGAGGGTTTTTAACTGGGGTGATCCCTGCAAATAGTCCGATGTGACGATGTTCACTATAGCCACCGCCTTCCGTTACACGGATGGTGCCAGTTTTACCGGCGGTACGGTAGCCTGGAATTTGCGCCCGTCGGCCAGTACCACGCTCGGTGACTTGTGCCAACATCTCTAACAAAGTTGCTGCTGTTTCTGCGGCGATTATTCTTTGGCCAGTTTCAGGTTTTTCAATTTGTTGCAAGGTCAGTGGTCGTTTTATCCCATAAGCACCAATCGTGGCGTAGGCCCAGGCAAGGTGTAAGGGGGTTAAGGCAAGGCCATAGCCAAAAGACATAGCAGCGCGTGAAAATTGATCAAGACGGACATGTTCATGCATAAGGCCACTACTTTCCCCTGGAAAACCAGTCAGAATGGGCTGTCCAAACCCAAAACGGGTGAGAGATTTTATAAATTGTTCAGAGGAAACAGAGAGCGCAATCCTACTAACACCGACATTACTAGATTTTAATAATATTTGAGTAAGAGATAAACTCCCGTAATTATGGAGATCGCGCACCTTGTGTGCGCCAATAAAGAAGTAACCAGGGTTGGTATCAATCATTGTATGGGGTGTAAATTTGCCACTTTCTAAGCCCATTAATACAGTGAAAGGCTTTAGAGTAGATCCTGGCTCAAATTGATCCGTAACCGCACGATTGCGGGTGAATGGACCGACTCGTTCCTGGCGTTTATTGGGATTAAAGGTAGGGGCACTGATCATGGCTAAGATCTCTCCTGTTTGGATATCGATCATCACTAAGGTTGCAGACTTTGCCTTATAATCTTCTAGTGCACGGCTAAGCTCGCGCAGGGCCAAGCTTTGGATCCTCAAATCAATACTCAATTTTAAATCATTGCCTGATTTTGCAATTTGCACATCTTCGAGATCTTGGACCCAGCGTCCACCACGATCTTCTACTACGCGTTTTTTGCCATGGGTAGGTTTTAACCAAGCATCAAAGCTTAACTCAAGGCCGCTTTGCCCATGATCATCAATATCGGTAAAGCCAACCAGTTGTGCACAATCAGGTCCTGCAGGATAATAACGTCTAAATTCTCGCTGAGAACCCACGCCGTCTAAATT
>JBAWWF010000312.1:0-1571 GCA_037146895.1 Alphaproteobacteria bacterium
AACGTTAACCCACTCAAGAACAGCTCACGGAAAATGACACGTTCTCCAAAACCAGCGGCCGCACGAAAACCAATGCGTTTCGCAAGTGCTGTGAGCAAGCGTTCCATTTCTTCTTTATTACGCGAGCTAATGTTGCTTAAACGATTGCGCAAGACGACCCATTCCATGCTGCCGCCATCACGCATCGCACGCTGTTTCTTCTGCTCCCACACCATCTCGGCATACGTACTTGGCCGCAGGATATCAAGAGAATCAGAATTGATGCGCACTAACATATCCAGATCGATAAAACTATCATTCAGCGGTGTAACCAAGGTGTCTGCATAAGAGTGGGCAAGGCGTGAAAGATAGCTATCGCTACCTGGAGTATCTACGACAATAAAATCTTTTTGTTTGAGAGTAGACAGTGCCTCTGCGAAATGGGTGCTTTCCTCTTCTTGGGCTGCACTTACGTTATCCAGGGTCGAGCGAAAAATGGGAATATGCTCGGAAATCGGCAAATCCTCACCCCTACTCTTGATCCGGTGCTGCCGATTCTCAATGTAGCGAGTTAATGTGCCTTGGCGGGCGTCAACGTCGATAGAGCCGACGCTGTATCCTAGACGCAGCAGGTAAGTTATCAAGTGCATGCTAACCGTCGATTTGCCGGTACCGCCTTTTTCATTGCCCAATATGATAGTGTATGGTTTGTCGTCTTTCATCAAGCAACGCGCCCCTAAATTTATACCCACTAAAGGCACATTAAATCATTTTTTCTCAAAGTGCAATTATGGCAGGTGCTATTCAGTATTGAATATATTACGGTAATGGGTCACATTAAGTTTTATAAGACTAAGGAGAAAAAAGTGGATAGTGCTGCAAATGCGGTTCAAACAAACACGGGGTTTAGTGCGATGAGCGCTGATAAGCATGGTGTCAGCTTGCGTCATGCCTGGTTGGTCTGGGGATGTGCGGCCGTCTTCTATTTGTACGAGTATGCCTTGCGTGCCTCACCCAGTGTGATGACTCATGAGCTAATGGCTGACTTTGGCTTGACCTCAACAACGTTTGGAGTCTTGGCGTCCTTCTACTACTATTCTTACGTTGCCCTCCAGGTTCCTTGTGGAATCATTGTTGATCGGCTCGGACCCCGTCGCGTCATAACCTTCTCAGCCATTTTATGCATCCTCGGTAGTTATCTCTTTGCTGAAAGTTACACCCTATTTTCCGCGCAAATGGGGCGCTTTTTGCTAGGTGCTGGTTCGGCATGTGCGTACTTGAGCTGTGCCAAGATAGGTGCTGAGTGGTTCCCGGCTCCAAAGTTTGCTCTAATCGCCAGCGTCACCATGATGATGGGCACCTTTGGTGGTATTGTCGGCACATTACCCACGGCTCTTCTAATGAACGCCTACGGCTGGCGCCTTGCCATGGTAATTATGGCAGTGATTGGCATAGCGGTTGCAGCTGCATCGTGGTTGATTATTCGCGACCGCCCAAGTGGTAGCGAGAACACCAACAATTATGCGCTTGCCAAGCAAAAAGGACTGCTGGGGGATCTTAAGGATATTGTCGGCAACCCCCAGATTTGGCTA
>JBAWWF010000313.1:0-1569 GCA_037146895.1 Alphaproteobacteria bacterium
TATCAAAACGGATCAGATCCACGCCCAAACACTTGGCTAACTGCTTACTCACTTCGGTTTTACCAACCCCAGTAGGTCCAGCAAATAGAAAGCATCCTACAGGTCGGTTGCTATCGACTAAACCAGAACGGCCGATTTTTACAGCAGATACCAACACGTCAATTGCTTCTTCCTGACCAAATACCGCACCTTTTAATATTTGTCCAAGATCGCGCAGCAAGGCCTTGTCTGAGGTGGAAACATGCTTTGAAGGAATTTGAGCCATTTTGGCCACTACTTGCTCAACCTCATGTACGCCAATCACTTTTTTGCGTTTTTTAACTGGTAACAACCGCTGGTAGGCACCAGCTTCATCGACTACGTCAATTGCTTTATCAGGTAAAAATCTATCTGTAATATATCGACTGGCAAGATCTGCTGCAGCCTTCAAGGCAGAGCCTGTATAGCGAATGCCATGATGAAGTTCAAAGTACCTTTGTAAGCCTCTCAAAATATTCACTGTTTCATCAACACTAGGTTCACGAATATCAATTTTTTGAAAACGCCGTGCCAATGCTCTGTCCTTTTCAAAAATACCACGATACTCCTGGTAAGTAGTGGAACCAATACAACGTAACTCTCCATTCGCCAACATAGGTTTTATTAGATTCGAAGCATCCATTACTCCGCCTGAAGCAGCTCCAGCTCCAATGATGGTATGCACCTCATCTATGAATAAAATGGCTCCTGAGTCTCGCTTTAAATACTGTAATAATGCTTTTAATCTTTTCTCAAAATCCCCACGATATTTGGTTCCAGCCAGCAATGATCCTAGGTCTAAAGCGTATACAGTGCAATTTTTCAGGGCATCAGGCACGCTATGGTCCACAATCAGCTTTGCCAA
Source organism: Alphaproteobacteria bacterium (assembly GCA_037146895.1). Classification (GTDB taxonomy): domain Bacteria; phylum Pseudomonadota; class Alphaproteobacteria; order Paracaedibacterales; family JBAWWF01; genus JBAWWF01. The sequence goes on from JBAWWF010000313.1 coordinate 884, forward strand.
ACCTTCAGCAACAGCGGTTTTACCTACACCGGCTTCCCCAACAAATAAAGGATTATTCTTACGTCTACGACATAAGATCTGGATGGTACGACTGATCTCTTCTTCACGTCCCACCAACGGATCAATTTTACCAATACGCGCCATCGCATTTAGGTTAATAGTGTAACTTTCAAGAGGGCTCTTATTAGGATTTTCCTGCAAACCGTCTTGTTCCTGGTGTTGTTCGATTTCCTGCTCTTCAAGATCGCGATGTTGTTCTTCTACTTTCGATATTCCATGAGAAATGAAGTTGACAATATCCAAGCGTGTTACATTTTCTTTTTTTAAGAAATACATCGCTTGACTTTCTTGTTCACTAAAAATCGCTGCTAATACATTAGCGCCAGTGACCTCTTCCTTGCCTGCAGACTGGACATGAAAAACAGCACGCCCGTCCGATTTTGAATGCCTGCTTGATGCGTTTTCATTCCATCACCTTGGTAAATCAAACCGAGAAGAAAACCCATAAACAGGGCCTGGCCTATCTTTGCCTTCACAAGCAGAGGGTTGCGAAGCGCATTTTTCCACGCCCGTTGCATCAGGATGGAAAACTGCATCACAAATCCAGACTGAAAGTTGGTGGAAATGTCGCAGATGGGCTTGACAACCAGATTCGAGCACTCATTCAACATTGCCTGATTCTGAGC